>NZAS01000058.1 GCA_002686195.1 Candidatus Pacearchaeota archaeon
CAACCTCAGTAATATCATCTTTTAAATATGACAATTTATTAATTTGCTGATCAACTAAATCAAGTGATGCAGACCTAGCATCAGCTTTTAACATTTCAATATAAGCCTTATCAGCACCTTTTTCAACTAGCATCTCGCTTGCATCCCTAATACCTAATTTTGCTACAGTTTGTTCTACTTCATTTTCTAAAGCTTCACCTGCTACTTTTTTACCATTTTGCGTTAAAAGAGATAAGCCAAGATCATCAGCATTTTTAACTGCGCCAAATCTGAATAAATGATCAGCAACACCCTTAGCTGCAGCTTTTCTCGCTCCTGAGCCAGCCAATGATGGCACAAGACCAAGACCGTCAGTTGCAGCAAAAAACCAAAAGTCATACAACATTCCAGCACCAAAGCCTAATGCTGATTGGAACATATCTGGCTGAGTCTTTTCATCCCAAGGACTCTTAAATGGTGCATCGCCAGTCATTAAATGGACAGCTAATCCCGTTATAGATTCATTAGCACCTTGCTTAACTGCATTGCCTACATAGTCAGGAAGAAGATCAACAAAGCCTCCTGCGCCCATAATGCTCCCAGCCCAAGTCCTGTCTTTATTAGCAATGACTTGTTTATTAGGGTCATATCTTGGGTTTGAATCTCTAGCAGCTTGTTCTAAACTATAATTTGATGGACTGCGTGTTCTTAAATGATCATCCCAAATAGGACCAGAAGAAAAATCTGGAAGGTCTTCATAATTAGAGAAATTATTTTTTAAATGTTTTAAAATTTCATAATCTGTTTTATTATAAAAAAAGGGAGCATACTGAGGTGATGCATTATCTCTAGCATCTTGGGCTAAAGCCCTGAGATCAAACTCGTTATATCTTGGTGCTTGTGGTATAGCCATTAAATAGCCTCCCTATCTAAAGGGGTAATTATTTTTTAGTCTGAGTAAACTTCTTCAAAAAAAGCATACATGTCATCTACTGTTTTATTTTTACCATCCTTAATAAATGAATCCTTAATCCATCTACCTGTATAAAGATCATCCTCAAAAACTTTAGTAAAAAAAGGATTATTAAACCTCTTTGTTTCAGGATCATAACCATAAGATTCTAATATTTCTCTCATTTTTACTTTACGTTTAGAAGTCTCTCTTGCAGATGCTTCTTTTCCTAACATTGCATAACCATCTGTGCCTCTTTGAATGGTTTTCATCAGAGGCATAATCTTCTTCATCATTTTCCCTACATTTCGTTTACCAAGTCCAGTTTGTTTTGAAGCATCAGTATACAAACTTTCATCAAATTCTTCGGTCTTATTATCACTATCTAGTTTAGGACCAATAAAACTCGGGTCTTCTTCATTTACAAGGTCTTCTGGCTTAAGTTTTTTTTGCTTTTTAACAGGAGTTTTTGATTGTAATGGACCAATAAAATCCTTATCACCTGGTTTTGCTGGTTTTGTCTTTTCTTTAGGTCTCTCACGATAGTCTTCAGGCTTATCAGCAGGAGGTTCAAATGGAGTTATAAATTTTGTACCTTTATCTGGACCCCAATTACCAGTATCTGGATTATCAAGTATATGAAATTCTGCTTGTGAAGTCTTTAAAGCAGTAGTAATTCTATCAAGTTCTTTCTTCCAATGGGCATTTAAATGTTTGGCTTGATCAGTAATAGAAAGTTTTTCAAATCTATTTGGATCAAGATCATCTGATATTGTTTTACCTTCTTCGTCTTTAATAGGCTGTAGCATTTCAGCTAATCTATCTTCACTTATAGAAGGAAATGAGCCAGCTTCATGCATATCCATTATTGATTGTGTATCATTCACATTTCTTTGTGCAAGGGCTTGATTACTTAATAGTTTATTTATTTCTGTTTCTAATCTAGCATGCTCAGCAGCTGGAGACGTAATCCCAGGAGTCCCTAACCTAGTATTCCTCCAAGCAATAGCCTCAACATTACTCATTTTATCACCAGGTTCCATTCTTGCGCCAACAAAGCTTAACATTTTTTCTTGGTTCATTATTTCTGTGCTAATTAATTTATCCGTAGTAGTATTGAGTACTCCTTTATTCATAAGTGTTGTCCTAAAAGTATTTAACTCCTTTTGCATGTCTGCTACAATAGGTTGAATCTCTTCTAATGTCATATCTACAAACTGCTCAGCAAATCCTCTGTCATTAACCTCATATTCACCATAAAACCAATCTGAAAAATCATTAACAACATCCATAGAAGAAACAAGATTATCTATAATAATTTTATCAGTTTCATAAGCATTTCTAACTCTAGGAGAATTTGTTTTAATGTTACCGCCAATTTTATTAAATCTTGCACTTATCTGATTAAGTAAATCGGGATTATTTTTATTTGCAACAGCTTCTTGTCTAAGACTTGTAAATTCATTTATAACATAATCTTCGCCTTGCTTTTGAAAAATAAACTGATTCATCCGCTGAGTGTCAAATGTTTGTTGGATAGAGAGACCAGTTTTAATCATATCAAGAACAGTCTTAGCAGTATCTGCAGAACCTAATTCTTTTCTTAATTCAGTAGCTGTATAGAGTGAGTCGCCATTCATTACCTATTCTCCATATCTTTCAAAGTTAAAATAGTTTGTTGATTACCTTGTACAATTTGATCAATAGACTGTTGAGCGCTGTTTATCTTACCTTGAATATCTTCTGCAACACCAACCATACCCCTAGCATATTCATCTTCCATCATATTCATCATAGTTGGGTCTTGACTAGCAAAACCAGTTGATTTCTGTTTACTAATACTACTTAAAAAACTTCCTTCTCTAGCACCTTGCTGCATCTGGAAATAAGGCTTATAAGTACTTCTTTTAGTAGCTCTCTTTAGACTGTCTTTAATCTTATTAAATTGATCCGGTTCGCTAATCATATAACCAGAACTAAGACCATACAAATCTTCTTGTTCTGTTGCAATAGCCTCATCTCTGGCATCTATATCAACACCTTGGCTTGCTTCATATCTTTCAGCATCGGAATTAGAATCTAATTGACCACTACCACCACAAGCCCCGCAAGTTTGATTATCAAGGACACCGTCACCACCACAAATTCTACAATCTACCATATTAATTCCATGTCATTAAATCTGGGTCCCAAGACCTATTTGATACATAAGGTGATGCAACATTTGGAGGCTGAACATTACTTGCTGTTACAGGATTAAGATATTGCCCTTGACCTCGTTGGTTAAAAAAAGCATCCGCTTTAGATGCACCTAATTTTGCCGTACCTTTATAAACATCTGCCCAATTACTTATAATCTCTTTACCAAATTGTTTGCCCATACCAGCATAATTAGTTTTAGGCGGATTTTTCTTCATATAATCAATAACATTTTGACGAGCGGTTTCAGTACTTTTTGACAAAAATGCAGGCGCACCTTTAGGTCTTTGAGGCATTGCACCACCAGCTTTTATTTTATTATAATCAAATGGATTAGACTTACCTTGTTGTTGAAAGAATTTATCCATTCTTGCCCTGTCCTGTGCTAATCCTTTATCTAATTTCTTTGTAAGTAATTCCAAATTTTTATCTCCCTTACTAGCACCAGCCTCTTTTATTTTATCCCAATCAATGCCAGTCATCTTCCCCTCTATTGGACCTCCGCCAGCTTGTTTAGCAGCATAAGAACCAAAACCAGCTAAAGTTGCTGATGTAACAGCTGTACTTTTAGTACTTTTTTCATAAGTTCTTATCATATCTGATTTAGTTTTTCCAAAGTATTTAGATTTGCCTAATTCTTTTTTAGCCCTGCTTTCACCAATTTTACCAGCAGCGTAAGTTCCAGCAAGAGCCAATCCAATAGCCCAAGGCGCAGTCATAGTTACACCTGTAGTTATAAGTCCAGATAACACAGAACCTGCTTTCATGGCGTTTTGATATTTATCAGCAGCCGATTTACCTAATTGACCAAACTTTTTAAATTCATCTATTTCAAATTCTCTAGTTCTAAGATTCTGCTCAGCAACACTTTTCATAGCTTCTAGAGTGTCTTTACTGCCTTGCCTACTAGTACTTACTGATTGACTATAATAACTCGCCATAATATTTCAAGCCCTTTACAATTTTACTGTTAAATATACACATACAAATTTCTACGTCCCAAGTATTTCTAATCTGCCTTAAAACTATCAATAACATAATCTGGATAATTCCCCCCAGGAGATACTCCCGTAGAAAGTGTTCTAAAAGAATTTATTTGTTTTTTCAAAAAATTTAACTCTTCTTTAGACAAAGCTTTAAATGCTTCTTCCAAATGCTTATTTGTTATAGCACCAAATACTTCCTGTCCAATTTTATCATGCCTAATAGTTCTCCCGATTATAGGAGGCATATGCCCTCCCTCATGTATAAGAGTTTGTAAAAAAGATGAAGAACCACCTTCAGGTTTTAAAGCCATGCTAATTAAAGAATCTTTTTTATTTATAAAGGGAATATATCGGTTTATTTTGGGCAATTTGAGTCCTTCTTGGCTGCTTTGCATTGCACCAAGTGTTTGACCTTTATCAGTCTCTCTTAAATTCTTTTTATCTACTCCTCCAACCAAAATATCCCTTTTTTCTATGCCTTCTATAAATCTTCTTGTTTGAACTTTCCCTCTAATTGTATTAATTATTGGGAAATCCCAAAGCCCTCCAGTGTCTTTTTTTGATCTCTCTCTATGTAAATCACGGTAAATTTTATCCATTGCTTTTTTTAGAGCAGGAGTTCTAAGTATATTAGAAAGAATAGTTTCATCAAGTTCTGTAATATCATTCCCATAAAAATCTATATATCCAGAAGCCATCTTATTCTCCAAGTATTTCTACTGAGTATAACCTGAAGTACCATTCGCCTCTAAACTTTTTAGCATGGTACAGACCGCTGTTGTCGCCTTCTATAAAACACCAGAGTTCATCACCGTCACTACCTTCACTAACTGGTGGCTGACCTATATACACAGTTTTCTCTGAACTGCGTGTGTACATTATATCATCTGAATATTTAGTAGGCATTATTTAATTGACTTTACTCTATAGACTAATGAAAAATCATTTATTTGGAATGATGAATCTACCTTTGTTGATCCAGCTCCAGGGGCAACTTCCACCTGTACAGTATATACATTTCTTGCCTTAGCTTTATCAGCAGTTTTTACAACATACTGAGCCGTTTCCCAGCCAGTAGCATTATCAATAATATTATTGTTTTTAGGCTCTAATGTTATTTCATCATATCCTTTATTCTGAGATACTAATCTTAGTTTTAAATCTGGGACAATATATCCATCGGTTTTTAAAATATTAGATTCGTCATTATGCTCAATAGCTACAGACCCTTGATAACCACGAGTTACAGATAAAGAGGATGTTGCAGGAACAACTAATAATACATACATCTTTTCATTATCTATTTTTATTACACTAAATCGTTCAAAAGGAGTTGTATCATCTACCACTATTGTAGTTACAGAACTATTTATAGCCCCATTTAATTCACTTCCAGAACTAGTAAAAACATATCCATTGTCCTGTATCATATTACCCTTGTAAGTAAGATAGCAACCATAAATCTTCTTTCTATGATGGGGCGAACCAAATGTAATTTCTTTTGTTATAAAACTTGTAGGTGCTAAAGGGAAATCAGCAGACAAATCATCTATGCTTTTATATTCTACTATCCTTGATTTAGCACCAGTTGTACCAGAACCTCTACCTGTTAAGAATAGCATATGAGATTCGCCATTAGCTTCATCATTATATGAAACTATATTAGATACTTTATCTGTATTTACTATTTCCGCTGCCGTATCACCAAACGGAGCCATGCCAGTTTGCTTATTCCAAGATTGAGTAAGAAGATTAAATATATACATTTCATCAGTTGAAGAAGCTGCTTCCCAAACAGTATCAGTATTGCCCATTACAAAAAGCTTCTTCTCTCTTGCATAATAACCTGTCATGGAATTATCCGTTATAAAAGTTTTCCAATCTTTAGGGTCTATCTTATTATTAATCAAATTTATAGGAGCTTTTTCACCAGTAAATATATATGCCCCAAAATCATTTACCCAAAATATACCATCAGTAAATGTAGTAACTGCATTAGGATGCCTAACGCCCATATCTGGATATTTAGCCTCAAGATACTCTTCTCCACCAGCAACTACTATAACATATAAACTGTTCTCTTTAAACTGCAAAAGACGGTTTCCCATACCAGCAAGCTTAACTATGCTTTCACCATCTCTCACAGCAACGTCTACAAAAGAATTATCTGGAAGAATATCAAAACGGTTCATAGCCGATTTTAAAAGCCTATCTGGATATACAGTTTCAATCCCAGGAGATGTTTCAGTTTTCTGTTTTATGTTTCCAACATATAACCTTCTGTTAAGAATAACTCCAGTTTTGTATCTGCATTCCACGCTAACAGTACCTTTTTTAATACGGCTTTTAACGGCATGTGTAAAAATAACAGGAGGGTTTTTATGATAAATACCAACACCAACATAACCAGCACCTTTTCCACTTCCATCCCCTAATAAATAAGCATAGCCTCTATCTGTAGTTACATTATAATCCATCTTAGCAATATGATCAGCATCATAAATGCTTGTTGTAGTCCTTGTCGGGTAATCTCCTATAAAAAATAAGTTATCATCATTAACAGAATTAGTACTTCTATTATCCTGTGATTTTTCAGCAACCTTATAATATATTCTTACTGAAGTAATTCTTGGATTCCAAACTATAGTCCCATCATCTTTTCTAGGTCTTACAACAGCTATAAAAGAAACATCATTATTTTTATTAGTTTCACCGTTATGACCACCTAATGAAATACCAACGCTAACATTTGAACCTGAAGCATTAGTATTGATATAGGCAGGATTTGATTCTTGATTGCCATCATAAACAAAAGATGCATAAAAATGATAATATTGAGCAGTATCTTTATCTCCATCGCCCCATCCTGTAAAATCATTTCTAGGATTGCTCCCCGCCCATATATGACATATTAAACCAACTTCTGTACCAGTCTCAGGTAAAGAAACTGAGGCTTCTTCAGTATCATTATCTGGGAAATATGGTGTTGTACCTGAACTTGTAACAACTACTCCACCAGTTGGAGGCTCAACAAATTGTTTACTTTGTATATAATCTTTTCCAGAATTTACATCAGTTTTCCATGTAGCAGATGTATAATCAAGAGGATAATTATTATCCTCTCCGGCTTGATCACCACTTAAAGTATTATCATCACTCTGAAAATAAGTGTAACCATCATCTAGAAACCACCATTTCTGAGGATCAAACTTATGGTCATGGTCAAAAACTCTTAATGAACCATCAATATAAAGATAGTCAATTCTTGTATTTTCATCAGCTGACCCGCTTCCCTGGACTCCAGATGCTGTTAAAATAATAGGAGCTGTGCATGAATTTATACCATTGCTTGTAGGTTCTATGTATAAATTAACTTTAGGTGAATTAATGGAAGCAACGTCAAAAGTTACTCCACCACCGCCAAAAGTAGCAGTAATTGTTTCGTTGACAGCAAAATCTTTACCGCCATTTACAACTGTTATAGTGGCTAACTTTCCATCTGGATTAGTGACTTGTATATTAAATACCGCATCAAGTCCATTACCATCAGTAGTGTAATCAACATCATTATATCCCCCGTCAGCAGCTGTAGGAGTTGATACAGTATCAACAGTCTTTATTGATTCAACAGGTTCAAAAACAGCAAGATACCTGCCATCTATTTCACTGCCATCATTAACATCATTATCAACTGGGAAGTAGAATATTCCATAACCACCCTTTTTAATATAAATATCATTTAACTCATTTAAACCGCTTACATCAGCATAATCATCCCACTTACCAAGAAATCTAAGGCGACCAGCAACAGAAGAATCTATATTATCTCCAGTTACATATTCAGTATCATTTAAATCTCTTGGATTAGTACTAGTATTTAAACCGCCATCAAAACGGTTTAGTGGAAGTAATTGCTTAGACGGCATCAAAGTCCTTTAATACTTCTTTAATTTTAGCTACTACTTGATCATCTTTTTTAGATGGAGTAGCCTTTGCTATCATATCAAGTACTTTTAATATAAACGCTTTAGCACCACGCTTTTTTACTTGCTTTTTAATATAGACAGATAACATACTCATTTTTATTTTCCTTTTCCAGTTGCTTTAAAAATAGCTTTCTTCACAGATGTCCATAATAGGTCATCCCAAGTTGACGGAGATAAAGCCACAGCCTTATCAATTCCAAGAATAATGATTAAAACATATTCCCAATTATCTATTACCCATTGCCATTCCATTTTGAACTCCTTTTATTTTCCATTAATTCTTCCAGACATGTATGAAACCTTATCAGACATTTCTGCCAATTCTTTAGATATATCTTCATGTCTACGGTCACGAACTTCGTCAGATTTATTCCAACGGTCTATTAATTTAATTACCATACCTTCAATATTCTCAAGAGTTTCAGACTGCCCTTTATTTTCCACTTTTAAGTCCTCTAGATTTTCAGCTTGTGCTGAAGCTCTCCTGTTTAAAGAGAAAACTAAAAAAACAAACATAGCACCCACTACGCCTATCATTCCAGCCTCTCCGTATATTGCTAAGAAATCTACCATTTATCATTATTCTTTTCTAGCATTTTTAAGTTCCTGGCTAGTTAAAACAATTTTAAAAGCCAGATACAACATAGTCATCATACCGACTCCAATGCTGACTATATCCGGCAGCATATCCCAACCAGAAACTAAATGACCACTAAAGCCTACCGCTGTTGTTTTTAGAGTATCTGTTAAGCTTGACATGTACACATCCGTTTTTCAAGAGAAACATTTATTAAGCAAACAGATTGATAGTCACCGTCATCAGTTAATACTACTGTATCAGACCATTCTAAGACATCTCCAGGCTTCCATCCATGTTTTTTAATAAGACTTTTAGGAAGTTTCAAAATAATATTACCATCCTTTTCAACTACTTTTAAGAATGAATAATGATCTCCTAGTTGCTCAGGCACTATACGTTTCTTTGTTATGTCTACTATTTCTTTCACAATAATCTTCTATCTTGGCAAGTATCTCTCTAAAAGATAATGCCCTTACTTTTTCTTTTTTTTTCGCCAACTTAGCGGATTTAGATTTAATTCTTTTTGATACCATTGCAGTTCTTCTTCCATCTTTTTGTATCTTATTTGCTCATCCTCTATATGTCTATCAACCAGTTCACCGATCTGGGCAGTTGAAGTAGCCATCCCATTTTCAAGGGCTTCAATCCGTGTGATAATATTCCAATAACCGTAAACCAGCATCCCACACAGAACCAGAATCTGTCCCAACCATTTAATGTTGAAAGAGAAAACCATGTT
>NZAS01000059.1 GCA_002686195.1 Candidatus Pacearchaeota archaeon
ATTCTACAAAGTTTTTCGTGTTGGTCTATTCTATAATGAGCCATTTTTGCTGTTGGTATTTTTTTAACGGGCACGGTTAGTTCTCCTTGTAGTTCTAACACGTTTTCTTCCGTAACGTCTTACTTTACTTCTACTTTTTGGACCATATGAAGTAATAAAAGTTTTTGTTATTGTTGTTCCTGCTGTTTTTAATCCCATTGTATATGTTGCCACGGTGTTGGCCGTTTATTTTGATTTAAAATAAGACTCCCATCTGTTATTGAACTTGCTGATAACATTTTTTTGTAGCCATTGCCAAATACTTTTTTGCATACTACCATACAAGCCTTGTATTCTTTGCCCTTGTAAAAATACTTGCGATGTTTTAATTGAATACCTTTTCGTGTTTTTGTACCTGCCATCGTCTGTGTCCTTATCTAACATAGACACTATTTACTTTAACAGGTTATAAATTAGTATTTTTTACTTCCACTTACTACATTACAAGTATAAAGATTTTTATCAATTAAAGCAAACATTACTTTTTCTCCTTTAAATTATTTACTTTTATTACGATGATATGTTTTCATACAATGACTAATGTGTTGTTTGCGAGTCATGATAGCTGTGTTAGCATAACTCCATGGTTTAGTATTGTCTAATCTACATAACCATAGTTTGTTTTTTATTCTATCAACCCACTGACCTTTCCATTTCCTAACAAAATCAGAAAATACAAACTTCCACTTTTCTCCTCTAAACACTGCTTGTACCTTTTTCATTATCCAAGCACGTGCCATTGTTTTTATTACAGGATCTGGTCCGTGCTTCCAAGCCCACGGCCGTGGTCCTCTATAATGTCTCATTGTATTCCCCACAGGTTTATCATACTTGCCTGTGGCATACCCTTTTTTCATTGTGTTTGATATTTTGCGTTTGTGTTTTTCTGTAGGAATGTATTTGCGTTTTTTATTTTTTTTATTTTGCGTTTGTACCATATTCCCCTCCTTTGTGCATATGTGGTATTTATCCTCCTTTGCTTAAAGGTGCTAATTATTGACAGCGGTAGACTAGACTCATCATTGGTATCATAAGCCAATTGATAAAGGTGCAATTCCTTTTACCGCTACACTTGGCATTCTTAAAGCGAATTTTTTTGAGTTCTTTTTTAGAATTGGTAGGGTAGGCCAGGGGATCGTCTATGGCAAAACAGAATCAATGACCTACCCTCTTAAGAAGCTTTCACTCCATCTGGTGAAGAATTGTGAGTTAGGCTTCGTACTGGTATTTACTAAGAAGGGGCTTAAAACGGAGGCTGTGGAAAATGGAACTTACTACATATTTCCAAAATCTGTTTTTTTTTGGGGCTCTAGTTTCAAAAACACCTGATTTTAGCCCATCATTCTGAGCTTTTTACCATATCCCCCAGGCCCATAGGTCTGACCTTAAAATATAAGTCCAATAGGCCCATAACCCCACCGTTCTGACCATATCTGATGGTGCCAACGGTGACTCAGCCTTGGCCAGACCATACCCCACCGTAAGGACCGTTTAATGGTTAAGAGCCAGATAACGGTAGGCACGGTGATGTATAGTTCTGACTGTTATGTGATTATACAATTATGATGAAGAATGGTAATTTAACTTTTGGTTTGGGAACTTGGGAACTTGGGAACTTGGGAACCGTATTGACCAGACCACCGTTTAACTATTCTTGATTGTTCTTACGGTAGATTTACGGTTTAAGAGGGGGTCGTCATACGGTTTAAGCGGACGGTGAAAGAAATATGGAGTGAGGCTGTCGCAATCATATCATACGATTCATATAGCCACCGTGTCTATTATTTCTGATTTATCTTACGGCCCTTTATAATGTCCAGCGTCTTTTGTTTGTTAAATTGATCCAATTGTTTTTCTTGATCAATAATATATTTCTTTTTATTGTCCCCATATGAATCTTTTACTTCATTAACTATATCGTTTATACTCCAGCCTGATTCTGCTTCATCTATAGCCATCAGTCCCCCTAAATTGATAGCCATCATATGTAAATAGAATCCCTTATCGTAATTGCTTAANGTTTCATAATATCTATTATCCCACACCTTATCTTTTATTTTGTCTATTTTTTCTTTATACTCTTTCTTTAGTTTCATTTATTGCTCCTTATTGTTATTGTTATTGTTATTTTAGTCATCTAAAAGAATCTTTTAATATAACCCCGTTTTGCTTTAGGTTTTACTGCTTTAACTAACGGTAGATTTAACTCAACTCTTATTGTGTTCATATCTTTTTGCATTTTAATTTCTTTCTCCAGTAATCGCTTACGGCGAGTTTCTGTTCTTTTAGCATCTGATTTTTTACGCATCGCAATCGCATTAAGTTCTGAATCTTTTAATACATCACGCACCCAGTTATTATTATCGTGTTTCTTTTTTACGTTATTCATCCCAGTCCCCAGTCTGTTTTAGCCAACTTTTAGCCTTTACTCTATCTATAGATTTTAACTCATCTATTAAATGTTGCTTCTGCTCAAAAGATGTTGTAGTCGCATCTATTTCAGCGATCACGTGATTAAATCTATTATTACTAGATGCTTTAACTCCAGCGGGGGTTTTTTTAATATTATAACTATTTTGCTGTTGTATAAATTGTTTTAATTCATCTTTAGTCATAATCAATGTTTCGTCTATGCTTACATAATCAGCAATATACGGGTTATCTATCCAGCAACTACTACAACGGCAATCCCAGCTATTAGTTTTATAATTATAACGTTTGGGGAATAGATGATCAAAATGTTCTTTCTGACCTTTAATTATTATGCTTTTTTGCTTTAGTGATTGTCCCCATCCCATATTAGTTCTTTCTTGGAACGGCACTTAATAGATCAATACCGTAAATCTGATTTAAGTGTCCGCTCCAATTATCCAATAGATTAACCGCACGAGAGAGTATCATCTATTAAATTCTTTATAATCCCATAGTCGTAGCCAGCGACCATAAGCCATATAATATTATAATATTAGTGATTATTATTATTGTTAGTTTCATTATAGTAATCCTCGCTGTATGTATTTTTTACGTCCCATACATTATTTTGTTTTAATATAAATTTATTTGCACCGCTTTTATTCTTAAATCGTATCGCAGTAGCCGCTCGTAATGTCATATCGTCGTCCAATTGTTTTACCATCCCTTTTAACTCATCATCTGTTGCTCCAACTAAATCTTTAGGCCAATAGATAACTTTAGGGTCATTTTTATATGCTTCTTTACTTGGGGGTGTATAGTGTGTCATTTTTTATTTCTCCTTCTTTTTTTTATTAGTTTTAATTTGCTCGCTGACCTCTTACTTTTTAGTAGTCTATACATTTTAGCATCTATTAAGTCAATTGTCAAATCAAATCCATATTTTGTTAGTTTAGGCTGTGATGATGGTAATTTAGCTTTTTTATTCATCATCATCTCCCTTTTNTATAGGCATCAACGGGTTGTAACCTTTGCTAAATCTATACGTCTCATTGTCAAATCTTTCTTTATAACTATCGTTTGCTTTATTGAGTTTTTTAATAGCCAACTCATCTTTTAATTGTAATTTTTTTATTTGTTTTTGTATAGGTGCTTTTTGTTTGTCTGACCGTTCATAAATTAAGTCCCTTAATTTACTATATTTGTCATCAATTTTTGTCATAAGCGGCTCGTGTAATTTGTCAATTTTGTGTATATTGTCACGATGTTGATTTATTTTGTTCTGATTAAATGTCTCATATGTATTTCTTAATATAACTCTATCTATTGTTGTTCCCTTATGTGAGCCTGATTCATCGTGATACTGGTAATTGCTCCAATCTTTAGTCTCAATATATCCCGCATATATAACCATCATAATTGTATCTGACTCTGTTGTCAATTTATACTGCTCTGTTGTCAATTTATACTGTTGGCTATATTTCTTTAACTCTATAGTTTCGTTATAGTGACAATGTTCATAACCATAACTTACATAATATATTAAGTTTTTTAATTTATAGGTGTCCAATTGATCGTGTAAATCATTAGCCAACGGCTTTAATATATCTATTGTTGATTGTCGTATATTATTATGGGTTGAGTTCTGTAACAGAAATATTCTGTCGCTAATCTTTCTGAATCTGTGTCCCTCTAAATAATCTAAAATATTTGTCATTTTGCTCCTTGCTTTTATATTTATTAGTTTCTTTTATTATGTATAGTATATGTGAGTTTTAACGATCTGTCAATTGATTTATTAAAATTATTTTACCAGATTTGGTAATTACCAGTTTTAAGCGTGATGGTTGGTAATTGATGAATCTGATGGGAGTTTTTTGGTAATTGATTGATCTGATGCTTGATTTTTGGTAATTGATTGATCTGTTGGTTGGGGTTGGTAATTGATTGATCTTACGGATTATTTGGTAATTGATTGATCACCAGAGCGTGTGATTGGTAATTGATTGATCACCGTGTTGATTCACGACCGCAATACCCATCAATGCTTACGACGCACCACTTCTGTTGACCGCGATGACTCGCGGCATCGCTTACAACTTTAACTTGTATGGTGATTCATCTCATCACTCTCATTTGGTAATTGATGAATCTCATCACTCTCATTTGGTAATTGATGAATCTGTTATTGTAGATCGCGTAGGTTTTTGGTAATTGATGAATCTTGGGGTTGGGTTTTACAGCGATGCTGTAGGTGATGTTATTAAAAATATGGCATTTTTGGTAATACCAGTTGTGGTAATACCTTTGGTAATGGCACTACATCTTGTGGTAATACCTTTGGTAATACCATCTAATTCCAAGGCCCATCGTTGGGGAATTTGGTAATACCATCTAATTCCAAGGCCCATCGTTGGCTAAAATCCTAGTATAATAATAATACAATAATAATGGCAAGTTCTACATTAGATTAAATACTCAAGTGCAGTAACGTTACTGTACAAATGAACATAGTGCTACACAACTAATAGGAAAGATAATATTTGGTGTATACTTTTTTATTAACCCGTAGCACTATTAAAAAGAAGAATTTAAAATGCTTAAAAATAAATGGATATGGGCAAGTGTTGTAATTGTTGTTGTAGCAATAGTGTTATGGCAAACAGGAATATTTGCTCCAGACGTACCAGTAACTACTGGATAATTTAAATTTATAAGACTATGCTTAATTTTTTATTATTTGTTTTCTTATTACTATATGTGAATTATATAATTGACAGATGGATTGAAGATAATTTCTAATACAACAATAAAACAATTACAATAGCAAGTTCAACAACTATAACAGTATGATATATTGTCCATAGTATTTCTTTATTCTTTTGCTTCATTGCATCCACATTATACATTGGTATCGTACACCTTTTGTGACGGGGTGGACTTCGTGTGGATATAAGAATGAACTTGGAAATACAACAGCATCACCTGTACATAGATAACGGAATTGATGTTTGTCCTGCCAGAAGGTTAATGCTCCACCTTCAAATTTATCATTAAGTTTTATATCTAATGTAAGTGTCCTTGGACCAGCTGTATATGCATCAATGTGTTCTTTAAAATAATGCCCTACTTGATAACGCATTATTTGTATACCTGTGTGCTCAGTACACTTATGGAGGTATGGATATGACTTTTGCACGTGTTTAATAGCATTATTAATGTTATCAACACATACACCTCTATGCTCGTTCATCATTGTATAATGACATTTGCGATCAGTAGTAACTATATTCACATCGTTAGATACGGCTGTTTTTGCTACTTCCCAACCGTCCCATGGGGATTCGGCTTCACCTTGCTGTTCTGCCCATTCTATAATTTGTTCACAGGTTTCTGGTGCGAGTAAGTTTTGATATACTTGCACATAATCTTTTAAATCTGTGCTATCAGCCATTTTCGTCATATGCTTTCCACAGGTTCCATTATTGTTTTTCTATTCTATCTAATTGTTCGTAGAGTTGATACATCCTTTCTCTAAAAACGTCTCCAACTTTATCCCCCGGAGCGAGTTTAAACTTGGGATCTCCACGCATTTCTTGTATTTCTTCTCTAATTGAATTAGCATCTTTTCTAACACCAACAGTAGTATTATTAATAGGGTTAGGCATTCTACCTTGCTCCATTAACTGTTCCAAATACATAATACCTTCTGCTGAATCTACTAACGGTACATTCAATACTCTTTCAGGTAATGTATTTGCATACTTTTTAACTGCATCTAATCTTGCTTGATAATTGTCACCCCACTGTACTTTTAGTGCTGACTCTTCTTTAACAAGATCTGATCTTGGTGCATTTTGCATTTGGTCTTGTACTTTAGCTATTTGATCCGCATAAAGGGCCAATGCAGTTTTAACTTGTGCTTGGGAAAAGTTTCCTTTTTTGAATACTTCTGATACTTCTCCAACTAAATCTTCTGGGAATTCTGATAACCCAACGTCTTTAGTAATTGAAAAATCATATTCTTTAGGTACATGGTTAGTCATTTTCTTTTCTAACTCACCATATGACTTTGCTAAATCTTCTGGAGATTTAAACTTTTCTGGTAACCATCCCGGTCTTTGTTCTTCTTGTACTTCGTCTGATGCTTTAGCAACTGACGTATCTGCAGTAGGTTGTACCTGTGCTTGTTCCAATAAACCTTCGTTTTTGTTTTCTACAGGTGCCTGCTCTTGTGTTTCTTCTGGCATTATATTGTATCCTTATTGTTTTCAACAGCACTACGTTGACGACACATATTTGTTATTCTACGTAACAACTGTTGTTGTCCAATTTGTAGAACACAGGAATATGGGTTTGGTGCGTCTGCACTAACACGAGTTTGATTTATAATACGTTCAAGATCTTTTAGAACTAATACACCGTTAGGTGATTCAAATACTTGACGATACGCTAATTGTAGTTGTGTTAAAGAGTTGTTCATAGTTTCTGTACTGTTTTTTTACGTTCATTGTATTTATCCGTTTACTACTGTGCGGGTGGTGTTTGTGGTTGTTGTGGTTGTTCTGCTTGTTGTGTCATTGCTTCTTGAGCCATAGCCATCATTGCTTGTTGTTGTGCTTGTTGTTGTTGCTGTTCTTTTATTGCTTTTACTTCTTTTAATGATCTTACTGCTTCTGGGCTGAAATCTGAATCCCTGATCACTTTTCTTGTCAATTTTTGTATATCAACGTTGATACTTGCTTCTGGTCCAAGTTGATTTATTAGTTGAAGTATTCCCATGTCTCTATTGATTTCAGACATAGCAATTCCTTTTTTAACTGCTGAGTTTACTACTAATTCAAATTGATTACCATCTATTATAAATTCTTGTATTTCACCTCTCATTTGTAATCTAACAATAAGATTACCAACTACTTGTCTTAAAAATTCATTTTCTAATCTTAATCCAGCTGGACCTATTCTACGAAAAAAGTTTGACTGTCGTAACTGCACCTCTGTTGCCGTTTGATATTTGCTTTCTTCTGGTGGCAATATAGCATCATTGTATAACATTTTTCTAATTTGTGTTCTATGATCTGCTATTGTTGCTTCTGTAATGTTTAATGATCCGGGGAAAGGAACTGGGGTTAAGGGGCTGTCAGTTACTACAACATCTCCAGGACGCAATTTCATATTTGAAAAATTCACAGAAGTGTCGCTTGAGGTTTGCCAACATCCAAACGCTAAGAATGCAGATGCCTGCATAAACAATTGTTGAGCTTCATTTACTACTCTTATATGGGGAAGTGCCATTCTTATTGGACTTTCCCCAAGAATATCTCCCACAGTTTTATTAAATCTAAATACTGTAAACATAGGAACCGGCATTTTTCTAGTTTCCATAATAGCACCATCTTTTCCTACTTGTACTGTGTATGTGTATTCGTCTTCCAATGGAATTCTAAAACAACTTTCTAATACTGGATGTCTTTTGTATGGATCTTCTGTGCAAATTTTACATAACTCAAAACCTAATTTTTCTGGGCCATATGTTTCTAAAAGATATTGACCTGTAAGTGTGTGTTGTCTGAATACTGTATCTATTTCTGTTTTTGCATTATCTAAAAAGTATAATTGATAACTTGGTATTGCTGTAAAATTGATTTTTTTATCTTCGTAAGTTGCTATACACCCATAACCTGCAATAATGCAATCTGTAAGTGCTTCTGATGCCGCAACGTAAAAGTTACTGTCTCTAATTGTTTTGAATACGGTTCTGTTTGCTACGTCTAATGCCATCTTAACATCTGACGCAACTGATTCTTTTATATCTTCACGTACAGAAATAGTTGCCCATTGACTGTTTTGTGGAATTAAAAGATTTAAAATTGTTGAAACTAAATTTTGTACTGAATCTGGGGCAGTAGAATCATATATTTTTGTTCTATCTGTTTTATCGTTGTCTGCTCTGTAGATATCTCTATTTGGACGAGTATATTTGTATGCTTCTGATATTTCGTCTTCGTGTTGTTCTCTAGCAGTTTTGGCCAACTTAAAGGCTTTTGCTATGTAATCTTTCATATTTTTAGTTGCCGATTTGAGTAAGATCTGTACCTAATGGAGAAATTGTATTTGCTCCAATGCCCATATCAGTTGCACCAAGTAAACCTCCAGCAATATCTCTAGATGTAATTAAAGATGCTCTACCTCTTCTTCTTCTGTTACGTCTGATTTGTGCTCGTCTTGCTTTTTTACGTTCGTCTTCTAATTGGCCAGCCGCTCTTGAGTCAGCATCCGCTTGTAATTGTCTTTGTACTTCTAATTGTTGTTTTGCCATGTCATCTGCACTAGGCATTGCTGGCATTTTTGGCATTATGCACATATTAGTAACCTCCTCCAAGTAATCGTATAATGTTTTGTGCTGTTTGTTTTTGTGCTTGTAATAAACTTCTTCTTCCACCTAAAACTTTTTCTNGATCAACAATACCAAGTGGAGTTTTANTTGAAACTANAACACCTCTNCCTCTTCCTGCCGCACTTGCAGATCTTCCTCTTCTTCTTGTTGTTGTTGAAGTAGGTGATGGTGGTGCCGCTGGTGGTGGTGGTGGTGGTGGTGGTGGTGGTGGTGGTGGTGGTGGTGGACTGATGCACATTTGAGCTACTGGCCCTTTGTACTCAGAACTAATTTCTTCAACAAGGTTGTTGTCTTCGTCCCAAACTAATTTTGAATAAATTTTCATCAATCTCCTTTTCGCGTGTGTAGCCCTTCAGCCTTTTGCGTGTGTGTATATTATACACAAAAAAATAAATAACTTTGTCAGTCCAATTATTTACCTGGAATCAGTGTTTAATTAATTTTAAAACTACTTCCAGAGTTAGAAAGCGGATTAAAAACTTTAGCCACTTTAGAAACATCTACGGCTATGTTAGGAAGATAATTTATTGCCTCTGACGTAGCATCAATACAATCATCTGTCATCCTTGGTCTTGGAAAGGCTTGTAGCTCATCNAANAACGGTGTNTTCTTTANTCTTTCGTGNANATACATTCTNCCAANTTTTATAATTGGCTCTAAAGTTTGTGCAATAAACACTCTTTTATTTGTAGTTCTAAATTTTGGAATAACTTGTACAAAAACTTTCATATCTCTTGCAACTTTACGTAACTCTGACGCTAACGTTGCACTAAAGTTTTCTTCAACAATTACGTGTGCTAGTTTATGATATGCACAACATAAAATAAGTTCTCTACATTGATTTGTAAAGTCTTTTTCTTTTACATCAACTCCTGTTAAAACTTTTATATCATGAACATATGTATTTCCTTGATCATCTCTCGCACAAATTGATAACACAGAGGCATCTCTGCCCTGAATTCCTTGTGCAGGATCCCAAGATCCAACTACACGAGTTATATTATTTTTACCTAACCTACACGCAGAAAGATAATCTCCAAATGGTTGTGCAATTTGTTGCCATTCAAACTCATCATTATACATTTTAATTTTCTCCAATTCCACAAGAGGTTGATAAGTTGATTGCGGAATTAGTAAATATTGCGAGTTATAGTCCCCCGTTGTAGTCTCCCGTTTTTGCTGTTCAAGCCATTTATAAGAAAACATACCATCTGGATGATTTGGCCAAGCAAGATAATCTTCTTCAACTTGTGTTGAATCTTCTTTCATAACCATACGTTTTCTTACTACAGGAATTTTTTTTGTAGTATATCCTTTGTTACCTAAATGATCGTAAATTGTGAATTCTGAATGGGGAGTTCCAGCCAGGAGAATTTGTTTTGAAAGTTTTCCAAATTCAGCNACACGTTCTTTTATTCTTTCTCGTTGTCCATTTGTTATAACATTATCACTAGTTTCTACGTCATCTCCAATAATTGTATCCGCGTGCATTCCTGTATATGACGCACCTAACGAAGAAACTGTAACAGATGGATTCAATTGCATTATTGGTCTTTCAACTGTAAAGTTTTCTGCTTTCCAAGAATACAAACTACTTTTCAAATGCTGTAACATAGGATGACTTTCAATCATTGATCTAATGAATAAACTATTTCTTAATGCTAAATTTCTTTTTGCAGATATTAGTAAGCAAGTCCAGTTTGGGTCTGTCAATAACTTCCAAGTGATTAGACAGCCAAGGATGTACGATTTTCCTGAATGACGAAATGCTTGTAAAATTCTTCTTGGGTTATCGTCAGTTGCTTCTAACCATTCTGCTATTTCTAAATGTATGGGTGGAGTATCATACTGCGATACGATGTTTGTCGCATCTAAAAATACTGGAAAACTTATCTTCATTATACATTTGTTTTTGATTTTTGAATACGTTTCTCTGCTAATTGAATTAGTTTAGATGCTTCTTGTTTTTCTGCTTGTGTATTAGAACCCACAGGATGGATATTTCCACTTACACTTTGAGCAAGGTACTTTAACATCATCAACTTATTACGTTTTGCATTGTCTAAAAACGTTGTTTGTTTAATATAATCTTTTTCATCAGACTGTGGATAAGGTACATCAAAGAGTTGTTTCGCTTCTTCTAATTCTTTATCCCAATAATTAGTAGCAAACTCTTTTACTATTTCTAACCACGCTCTTTCAACTCTATTTTTTGACATTGTCTTTGTCTCCAGTTATTACTGTTGGTCCATTGACTGTAGAGTTTTCGTTTTGTCTTATGTATTCCATTAATCTATTATGCAATATACCTATACCAGCTAATTCAATCGCTCTAAAGGCACCTCTTTGTGAAGCAGTATCTATTACTCCACACATAGTTTTATAATCGTTGATTGTGATTTCTATTGTTTGTTGTTCTTGTTTCATTAGTATTTTCCTTTTCTGTTCAGTTTAATATCACGTGCTGTTGCTTTAATGAAACTGCAAGGAGTCAAAAAGATGCGAACAGCACGTAATACTGAATATTTATATTGGTTGTTCAAATAGTTTATCTATGTGAGTCTTTTTATGTAAAACACCAGCATCTATCATATTGATTTGGTTATCTATTGCTACAAATTTCTTTGTTGGCAAATAGTTATTACACCATTTTTCAACTCTATCCAATGTAGCATTAAATCCTATAATTTGTGCTGTACTAAACCAAGCAGTCTTATTGCTACCTCTAGTAGAGTGAAATTGATTTTGTATTTGTGCCCATAAACACATACAGCTTGGTGGCCAATTATATCTGTTTTGATAATGCCAATACCATTTTTTTCCTATGCATTTTTTCAAGTAGTTCTCCCACTTCACTGTTTTAACAAATTCACCAGTTCTTTCTTGTAGTGATCCTATTGTTCTTAACATATGAGAACCCATTTTATTGTATTCTTCTAAAGACTGCACATAATAAGCAGTAGCAACTCCGGAGTCTCTTATGCTGGTATAATAAAAATCTATCATATAATAGTGTTCCTTTTTTTAGTTTTTGCATATTCATCCATTGCTTTTTTTAATAGTTGTTTCTTTCTATCACGTTCTTCTGCTTCTAATTGTTTTCGTATCTTTTCTTGATCGTGAATCCAACTACTAATTGCTTCTGCTCGTTCTCTATGACTCATTATTTTCTCTCCATAAACGTTTGTAATAGATCATGACAACAATGCCAGTCATCCTCTTTTAGGTCTCCCCATTCATCAGCTGGTGGTGCAACTCCAGTAGCATCTATATCTGCATCATATATTATTGCTATTGTATTTTTTACTATAATAAGTTGTTGTAAATCTTCTCTGCTGTCACCTTTGATTTTTAGTTTCTTTTCAAGATATTTTTCAACTTGTCTTAATCTTAATAACAGTATTAGTTCTTTTTTATTATTGATCATTGTTCGTTTCCTTTATATTTGTTTATATTACAAACGTATTTATACTAAACCATATTTTGTAGGTGTCTTTGTGGTTTTGTAAGAAATATGGAATTGATAAAAGACTGATTACATCAGTCTAAAAACTCACTTACGTTCGTTTTTATTTCTTCTTACATTTAATTGATTTACTCTTTGGCCAGATTCCACCCGTTTAAGGGTGGTGACTCTTTGTCCGTCATCCAGAATCTTTTCTTAAATGGAGGATTATACTAACCTTTAGATTCGCTTTCTTTACATACAGTGGTGTAACTGTAATACCATATAAGGATCTGCCTATTAGTGCCTATGTGTGAGAATTAACATTTCTCTTAACATCGCATCCACCAATTGTGTGATGCTTCAACGATGCTTGACTTTGAGTGGTTATTTTATTAACCAATATTTCAGCGGAATTATTATCTGGCCCGCTAACCTTATGTGTTAAGTTTCTTGCCTTTAGTTCGTCTTTAATTGCCTGTTTTTGTTGCTTGTTTATTTTTGTAAGTTTCTTTTTTGCCCATTCTAGATATGATGTTGGTGTGTCTTTTAATAATTTGCCTGTGTATTTGCCAAATGTTATTGTGCCTGCTTGTATCATTGCCAATTTAGTTTTAATAATGTCATAATTTGTTATTTGTTCAAATTGCCTTTGAGATTGTTGTGATTTTATTGTAGCCGTTGTAATTGCTTTTTGCCAGTTAAGTTTTGCCATTGTAATTGTATATAGTCCAAAGCTACCAGAAGGTAATTTTTTTCTATGTACGTTGCTCTGTGTGCGTCTAAACAATATATTATAGCCTGTTTAGCAGGTGTTAAATATTTTAGATGAAGAGACTAAAGGAAA
>NZAS01000060.1 GCA_002686195.1 Candidatus Pacearchaeota archaeon
TAATAATAATTGGGGTACAAAGTGGAACTTAGTACCTAGTGCTGATGGAAACCTGACTGGCTACGAGGTAGCGGGGCAGAGTGAGGATTTCATACAGCTAGAGTTTGAAACAGCGTGGTCGCCACCAGCAGGTATCTACGATGCGATATATGAAAAGTATCCAGACTTATCGGTAAGCTGGTTCTATCGAGAAGAAGGGAATCAGATAGCAGGGTGGTTACCTTATGACTAAGTGTGTGTACGCAACAGACCCACCCATTCGTGAACAGGGCAAGCGTACCTGTAGTGTGTGTGGGTTTGAAGCGACTGACCTACTAAGTTTCTTTGCGTTACTAGACCACTATGAAAGTTATGTGTAATGAGTAAAGTTCAACTAAGATTGTATATAGAAACTGACGATGAAGATTATACTAAGGAACGAAGTATCCTAAAGTATGTTGAGGATATGTTCAATCAAGAGTACGATGGTTTATTGCAAGAATGTAAACAGGACGGGAACAGTATAATAACTTATGTCTCTCGCATGGAACATGGGTGGTAATATGGAAGATTTTGAGTTTGAAGAATTTACGGAGAAACTAAAACAAAAGTTATCTAAGGTTGTGCAGGAACGAGATAAAATAGCAATGGAACTGCCCAACATTTTGAATGACCCTGAGTATCTCCGTTATCTAACAATAGAATATAATTTTACGGATAGAGTAAACTAACTAGGAATGGTTGAGCGAATTAGGAACATACTTAGAACGGTATCAGCTTACCTAAAGTGGGTATTCTACACCATTGGAAATCGATTATGAAGCTGCTTGACAAGTCCGAAGTGCGTTCTGTATAGTTATATGTAGGTAAGGTTTGGGCAGGGGTCGCTCCCCGCAAACTGTTTCAAACGCAGAGAGAAGAACCTTACTCAGTGAGATGAGCGGTGTTCTGCGAAGCCGTAGAGTGGTCAGGAGCAGACACAGATTAGCGTCTGATGGTCTGAACCACGTTCTCATACTCACGACGGTATGTCGTTGTGGTGCGTATGTAGGGTTGCAACTTAGGTTGTTGGCTCAAGTGCCAAAGGCATACCGATGATAGGAGTGGGCAGCAGGGCAACTATGCTGAAAAGGTATAAGGACAGTTGTGCGGGGGCTATCTCAGACATTTAGCGATGTTTCTGCGGGAGTCTCCAGTAAGCCGATACCGTTCCCTAATCATGTTGGGTGATTCCTGTGTAAACGGCAGGGGTGGCAATAAAGGATACGTAAGCGGTTACGCAAGTAACTTAACTGCGGGATTGTGGGTTCGATTCCCACCACCCGACACTATATAAATAAGGTAGGAACTATGGAAAAATATCTGATACACTTTGCGAAAGCATTGGAACTAATAAACAACGGTAAACCAATAGGACGGTCACCATATGAACTGGAAACAAATAAAGAGCCTCTGGCAAAAGGCGGGGGACAAGAGATGGAATCAACACCCAAAGAACCATCGTCGGAATAAGAAGATGGAACGACAGAACAGAAAAGGTAAGTAATTGTTACTAACAGGATACAAAGCACTAGCGAAGATTCAGTGTGATTCTTGTGATAGACTTGCGGTTGTGGTTGAAGGGGTATACACTTATTGCAGTGAATGTTATTACAGGTTATTTATTCTGAAGAAAAGGTAAGTAATGGATATAAATGAATTGTCAGACCACGGTGTTACCATCTTGGTACGATGCAGAGACTACGATGGTGGTAAAGATTTAGGTTGGGGTAAAGACACCAACGAGGCTCATCTGTGGACAGATAAATGTAAGCCGTGGGACGTAGTAAGTGTAGTGAGCCATGCAACTGATACATTGGTAGACATGGATAGTTTTGGGGACAAGGTTAGATAATGAAACAGTATGAAAAACTAAGTGCAGAGATGTTAGCTAACAGTGAGGGTTGGAAGCCTCGTTTTGTGATTTCCGATTTCGTTGCAATGCTAAGTGAAGATTCTGTCTATGCAGTTGACATGGATAGTCTTGGAGACAAGGTTCATAGAGATATTTATCAAGCATCTCCACCGACTAAGCCTGACACTGAGACACTCTTTGTAGATAACGATACTCAAAGTTTTGTTGTATGGTCAGGTCAGGATAGCTATTCCCAAGTTCCCGAAGTGGGTATGAAGATAAAGAGTAGAGTCCCTGTCGAATATGAGGGTATCGTTAGAGGACACTACTTTGCTTATGGTTATGTAGGTATAAAGGTTGAACCTTATCCGTGGTTTCAAGAAGCCTTATCCAAGTGTGGGTATAGCAAGTTACCATCTGAGGGCGTAGAGTGGACGGAGAGCGACTTGGTATACAACTATGGGATTGACTTACTGGAAGCTAACTACGACTTCATTTACAAAGACGCTGCGTTGGTGTTGAAGTGATTTTACAAATACGATGCACAAAGTGTAATGGGAATGTTATCGAGCGGAATGGATTAGATGGAGAGGAATCACTATGTCTAAACTGTGGCTTCTCTCAGATACCTAACATTATTCCCACTCAAGCATTAGCTGATGATGCAGAAGATTATCAACTAAGGAATCGAAGTGATGGGTGGTCAGATACTTATTCCCTAAGAAGAAAAGAGCGGGGGCGAATAGGTAAAACTAATCGATTAGGAACAAACAATAAACCCAAAGGAAGATATAAACCTAAACAAATAGATACCAGACAAACAGTAACTAAAGAAACAATAGATACTTGGAAAAGAATCAAAGAGGAACTGGAACTAACTGGTCAAGAAAAGGATTAGATAGAATACTAGATGTTCCTAAATGTTCCGTAAAGTTCCTAGATGTTCCAGTTCATTTTATTGCGAATTTGCATATAGATGGAATGGAATGAGGATAGGTACAGTGGAATGAGGGTGAGTATAGGTATAGTGGAACGGAAACTCCTAGTGGAACGAGGATACCCATATTCATGGTACGATAGGTAGCGGTATTTGAGTTCAACTCACCTAGTTCAAACAGGCGTTTGACAACCATGAAGTGCGATATATACAATAAGGGTAGAGCAAACGCTCTCTGAGGCGAATAGTGAAAGGATAGCTGGTATGAACTGTGTCCACTGTGATGGTGCGGTAACTAATAAGGACTATTGGTATTACACTGATAGGCTACCTATACATACTGCCTGTATTGGTTATGCTGATGATGCTTTGTTAGCTAAACTATTCCGCGCCCATAGCGAGGCAGTGGTCGATGCGACCCAAACAGGGGATAAGTAGCACGGTATGAGGATAGCTATGCTTATGAAACAGTGAAAAAGGTTTGACAACCATGCGGTTCGTATGGTATACTTATATGTGTAGGGAGTCAGGGGGGTTAATTGCATACGCCCCTTAAACTAGAACCTCTCTCCCGCAAAACTGGTCAGGGCGGGGAACAATAGAATATAGATACAGAGTCACTCCATCTGTTGACACATGCACATGTCCCTCACTAGGTTCAGGAACATAAAGTAGTATGACTAGTCTGCTACCAGCACCACGAATCCTATGTCGTATACATCACTCTGATTACTCACATTGCGAAACTTCTAGAATTTGTACCTGTTGTTCCTTCGCCAAGCGCAAACTGGAAGCCTCGCTCCTTCGGGAGCGGGGTTTCTTTTTACCCAATTTCCCCCAAGCTAGGTATCGTGGCAGGAGAATAGGTATCGTTTGGCTCATAGATATATCATAGGTAGGACAGGGGGAAGGATACCTATAATGGCTGGAACTGTGGAATGGGGGGGCTTGACAATGTGGAACGAGGTGTGATAAGATAATAGTAGGACAGTAAGACAGGTTGACTGGCTGGTGTAGGTAGGATGCTCATTTGACAGTGCTTGAGTGCGATGTATATAATGAGCCTATGCAAAAAGAAAGGCATTCCATGCTACAACTAAAAACAAGTCCTCCAAATGGAAAAATAGACTACGATAGTTTATCTCTATTGTCTGGGCATACTTGTCCCTATGCTGGGTCATGTTTAACAAAAGTAGATTTAGACACACGTAAAATTATAGACAAACATGCGGGAAGAGCATTAAATACCGCTGAGATTATCCTCGATGAGTTTAGGTGTTTTTCTGCCTCTCAAGAAGCTTCGTTTAAAAATGTTTTCCTTCAAAGACAATACAACACGAATTTATTGCAAGAATGTAATTCCATGCAGGAAATGCTTGATTTATTCGACTTCTCAATTCGTAAAGCGTTTGATCCATTTCGTATTCACGTAGGCGGGGAATTTTACAATCAAATGTATTTCGATGCTTGGATGAGGTACGCTTATGAAAATCCTTATCGAATATTCTATGCCTATACTAAGAGTATTCCATATTGGGTAAATCGTTTAGATGTTATACCGGAAAATTTTTCATTGACTGCTAGTTATGGTGGTCGTGCAGATTGGATGATTGAAAAGTTTAATCTGAAATATGCATTGCTTGTTTCCCATCCCGACGAAGCCGAAGAATTAGGATTAGAAATAGACCATGATGATTCTCACGCTATCTCTAATGATGGAAAACCGTTTGCATTATTATTACATGGTACTCAAAAAGCGGGGAGTATCCGAAGCGAACAAATAAAAAGATTGAATCGTGAAAACGTTCAGTATAAGTATAAGCGTAGACAGGATAGATAAATGCAAATTGTAAAACAAACTAGCTACGTGATAGTTAACGACGACGGGACTCCAATACCGGAAGAACTAAATCAATGCTATCAAGAATTAATGAAAAAATTTACGGAAGCGAATGTTTTAGGTAAACATTCACCAATTAGTCCGTACTCCGCTTTACGTATGGCAATGGTATCTATCCAGCATCATGGTGCATGGATGAACGGCACGCTATCTACAGAGAAGGGAGGATAACTATCCTTATTGCTCATAGATATATCATAGGGACAACGATACCTACGGGGGGTCAGGATAGGTGGAATGGTGGAACTGGTGGAATTGACATGTGGAACGGACTGTGATAAGATAAGAAGCACCCCAAACAGGGGCTACGTGAAAGTGAGGATACCTAAACTGATGTCCGAGTTGACAGTCCCGAAGTGCGATACGTATAATTGATTCTGTCGCAAGGGGTGTATTAGCTTAGACTATCCGAACTCTCGCAATAGTAACAACTGCCCCTTGCGACCCGATAAAAATAATAACTTTGAAAGGTTAGTTATGTTAGAGAAGGCATCGAAACAATTTGAAGATTCATTTGATGGCGATCCTAGTATCGTTGTAAATAATACAAATAAAACGAATTATTCAAAACATGGCGATGGTTGGGCTGCTGGTGACACGATATGTATTTTCTTAGGTGAAAATTCTGATTCGTGGGATCGCCCAATTCCGGAAGATAAAACAATCCATGTGAATGTTTTTATCTCTCCCGAAACTGGGGAGATACAATACTTTAGACACAATATGCCGTTTCACATGCAATTGCATATAAATCATTCTGAAGCGGAAGATATTAGTCCGGACGGTACGATTGCCGTCGATGAAGATGAAGATGAAGAATGGCAAACCATTCCAGAAAAAACTTATGATGTTGACTATGGCGATAATATAATGTCAGAATCTGATTAGAAAGGTAAGTTATGAATAGAGTAGAGTTCGATAAAATTGCGGGAGATGGCAAGATAGCATCTTGTGAGTTTATTACAAAACCGAATAAAGAATTTCCCGCCGGTAGGTTACGTAAAATGGTATTCCGTACTAAAGTTACTAAAGGTGTAACTGGCGAAGGTATGAAATACGACCCTAATAAATTGGGATTGCGTACTGTGTTTGATATGCAGAAACTTGGTTTTCGCCACATAAACTTAAATACGTTACAGTGGATAACCGCTCATGGGAAAACCACTTTAGTTAGAGCGCAATCTCTCGATGTTGAACAAGATGTTTAAATGTCGAGTTTGTAGTTCTAGCCCATGTAAATCATGGTGCGGAGAGAATAACTAATGTGTGCAAATTGTGGATTCCCCGAAAATGAACATTGTAATTATTGCGGTTGTTGCGAACCGGATAGTCAAGAATGTCCATCGTGGTGCGATAAACCTATAAAAGAAAAGGCTAAATATGGTTATGTCGAATGAAGATTCGGTTAAATTATGGAGATTTTATCCTGAACTTATTACGTTGATTGAAACATTGGAAAGGTTAGCTTCTGCTCAAGAAAGGATAGCAGCAGCAGCAGAAGATGCTAACAAAATTTAGTTAGCAAAATATTAGTTTAGCTGAAATGCTAAACCGCCCTCCGTAGACTACCTTTCGTTTGCGGGGGGCTTTTTTTATTCTTTTTTTGCTCATAGATATATCATAGCGAAAGGCTACCTACGGAGGCTCTGAGAGCTGGGAACTGTGGAATGGAACTTATGGAACCTGTGGAACGAGATGTGATAAGATAAATTTAGGGCTTATCTGACGAGGGTAGGTATCCCGATGACGATAGGTGGGTTGACGAGGTGCAAGTGCGATAGATAGAATGTAGCTATGCGGCGATCAAGTTGGTTGCCAAAGTAGTTTTACAATTATTTTTCTTAAGGAGAATTTATTTTGACTACGGAAATTACAACACGCGAACAGCGTGAACAACGTTTGGACTCAGTACCTACGCTTACGCAAATTACTGATTCAGATAATTCTCAAGCATTTTATAATGCTGGAGAAGAATTGGGAGCATGGACTTTGAAACCATATTCCCGTCCAATAAAAAACCAAGATGGTTTTGAGCATGTTGAATATCTCAAGACCGATACTGGCGAAGATTGGTTGGACGAACAGGGGGAAAAGAAAATTCTTAATTCCCTAAATGAAATTATGGTTTACAATCGTGAGACAGATTCTTACGAGGCAATTCCATACGTTTCTACGAAAAAGTGGCACAAAGTTACAGACCACAATCGACTATTACAAATTGTTGATAAATGGGTTGGTCGTGGCGCTGTTCCTGAGTTAGTTTATCTGTCGCCAAACAAAGCGCAATTTTCTGGCATTTTGAGATTGCCGGATTTATTTACGCAATTTTCTGGCTTAGACCAGTTGATGGGAAAATTGGTTTTCCAAAATTCCATTGATGGTTCTAAACGGTTCGGTATTAAATTTTCTGCTGTGCGTTATGTTTGCACAAACATGATTCACTTTGGCGGGAAAAATTCTGATGTATCGTTTTCAACAAAACATACTCAACGAATTGATTATCGAATTGCTGAACGAATTGAAATTCAACATGAAAAGATGCGAGAAGTTGCATCTAACATGGAAAATCAATTTGTTCAATTAGCTAATGTAAACATGGACGAAAATAAAACCGTTGATTTTCTACGGGAATTTTTAGTTTCGGAAAATAAAAATATTTTGTCCAGTGCTACTTACGCTGATTTATCAGATGATTCTACTAGGCATTATGCGCTGCGAACAAAAGAACAAATTGATAAAAATATAAAATCGATTGTTCAAATTGCAAGTGGTAACGGTATGCAAGGGAATACTTCTGGTTCTATTGCTGGCACTGCCTACGGTGTTTATCAAGCAATTTTAGAACAGTCAGATTGGTATCGAGATGCTAATCGTTTTGATTCTTTAGGACGAGCAAACTCACGATTCCAAACTGTTCAAAATTCTAGAACATTGCAAGCTATTGGCGTTGACGATGCAAAAGTAAATTACAAAGTCGCTGCACTTCGTGAAATTACTGATTACGCTAATCGACTACAACCAATGTTNGTNTCNGTTTAGAATAAATAAAAATTTGCCTCGATAGATTTTTTCTATCGGGGCAATTTTTTTATCTAAAGATTGTGAAAAAAATCACAAACGGGCTATGATATATCTATGAGCAATACCGGCCTCTCATAGGGAATTAGGTGGAATGCTCATATCTGGAATACTGGGAATGGTGGAACGGGGAAGTGATAAGATAATTTGCAGCCTTAATTATCTTAGGTAGGTTAGATTGTGAAATTTTTCACGATTGACANNCCCAAAGTGCGATAGGTAAAATATAGGTAACACAAGAACAGAACGGGTTTTTATGTCATTGGTCGATAAATTGTTTTGTGAGGCGCAAAACAAATGAACGGATTCCGGAGATAAACATGGAAATTGTAGACAACGTTATAGAAATGAAGGCACATAATTCTTCTTTCTCTAGCAGTCCAGCAAAATTTGCTGCTGATTATCGGTTTGAAGCTATGGATTTTAGTAATCGAATATATTTCGATACTGAAGAAGTTGCTTCTTTCTTTCATCAGATAATCGATTCTATTGAAGCTTCAGAAAAAGATGGAGCGCTCTATTCAAAAGAGTTTATTAGTAAGTTCTGGAGAGAACTTGCAGATAACATTGAACGTGGGCGTGAAGAATCTTTTACTGAACGTCATGCAGAATTGTTAGCACCTAAAAGTAAATTAGTTTAGTTTACTTTATATTTTGCGTCCCGCCCGACCGTTCACGGGCGGGGCGCTACCAACTAGTTAAAGGAGTTGATTGTGTCTAAATTTACACAACAGCATTACGAGACAGTTGCGGATATTGTTTACGAAACCGAAAAATATTTCGGGACGTATCACGCCAGAGCAGCTATTGACGGCATTTTTAAAATGCTTAGGAAAAAATTTGTAGATGAGTTTGTTTGGGATAATGAAAGCTTTAAGGAAGATTTATTTCGTCGAGCGTCTACATTCAAAGCTGCACATCGTGAAGGTTGCAGAAACTTTGGACAGGAAAATACAGCGGGGCATGTTTGCAATGACTAAAGAAATTCCGCTGGTATCTGGTACGTTTGAAGAAAAAGTTAATCAGTGGATAAATATTCTATCCACAATGAGAGGTGCGGGGAGAAACGAATTATACTTAAGCGCATGGGATAATTTACAAGCATTAGTAAATACTCGTGATGATTGGAGTTACGAAAAGAAAATAAACTACGTGCGAGTTTGTGAAAAGGTTGCTGTAGATAACTCAGATGCGTTTATTGCAAGTAGAGTTAGTAGAGGTTATATGCAGGAGGAAAAAATTTGATTGCTTGGATAAAGCTTAGCGATGGTACGATTGATTTATTCAAATCTTTTGTACCAGCGAGAAGAAAAGATGGAACTCTCTATGAAGAAAGTTTTCTAAGGTTCGTATGTAATATTGATGGAAAAAATCCTCCGGTGGATAAAACAATTGAGAGAATGATTTCTAACGCTAAAAAATGTAGATGGGGGTTAAAACTTTAAAATGCAATGTCTTCATAAGATTCAACCATGTAAACCTTTAGAAGATTCCAGAATTAAAATGGTTCTTTGGAGTGATGGCATGATTGAATACCGTTATTTTTTTCCACGACTAGGATTAATGCAGAATCAAATTCTGGCAATCTTAGCAAAAAAGAAAAGGAGTTAATTTATTAGATTTGTCGCTCGAAAGGGCGACAAGTCGCTATGATATATCTAAGATAAATAAGGCCCTCTAGGGGTAGGAACAGGTGGAACGTGGAATGCTCATAGCGTGGAATGTGTGGAACGGCGTAGTGATAAGATATATACCGCTGCTTTTTATTATATCCCGATTTCCGGTTTTCGGTTTCCGGTTTTCGATTTGACGTTCACAAAGTGCGATACGTATAATTAAGCCTATCAGGTCGAGAGGGTCTTAACCTGATAAGAACAGACAAAGGAAAAGTTATGACAGATTCGGGCGCGCCAACCAAAAAACGTCTCACCACAGGGCAAAAAATGCTCGTGAGTGAGGGATTTTTAGCTTCGGCTAATAATTACGCAGATGAGCGTATCGAGGAGATGGGTACTAAAAAGGTATCCAAAGACCACGAAAAAGCTCTAAAGCACTGTGTAACCCTCTTAGAGGTTATAATTGGGCGGTCTCCGTCGCAGTTAGGTCTCGATGAGTGGTGGGTAATGGAGCAGACGAGAGAGCTTGTAGTCCTGAAAAGGATTATAGACCATCTCACCGCTAAGCCTAAGAGCTAAGCGTTGACCCTCGCCCCGTTCAAGTTGGCTGTCTGTTCCAGCTTGGACGGGGTAAATCGCTATGATATATCTATGATACAAGAACGCCTTATATAGCGGAATAGAGTGGAATGTAGGGGAATGGTCATAGCGCTATTTGTGGAACGGGAAGTGATAAGATAAAAGGCTCTGCGCCGACCAAATTTCTCACAGCCCATTTAAAGGGTGGTTGGGCGTATTTGACTACATCAAAGTGCGATAGATAAAATTAGATTATGCCAAGCAGGGAAACGCCTCCACTGCTATGGCTTAGGGTAGGCGCAGTGTCCGCTGCGCCTACCTGCTAGTAGGAGAGAAAAACATGGCACTAAAATTGAAAGATAAATTTACCGTAGGTGATACGGTTCAAGTTCACCCGTCTCACGACGTTTGGATGATGGGTGATAGGTTTGGCAGGGTTGAATCTGTTGGTCGTGTATGGGTACATGTGAGGATGTTCCGGTCTAGTAAATTACGGAAATTTACATCGGACTATGTGAGTATTGAAAAACCATTTATTAAGTCTGTGAGTATTATCAATGGCAAAATTTAGTTACCAACCCTTTAAATTGGGTATCGTAGTCGCTACAGAATCAATACAAGATCGAGTAGCGTCCGATCCGGTGTTGGCTGCGGACATTAGCAACCGTTTAAACCATCACAAAGCTGGACAATACGGAGACATTAGCGCAGCGGACAAAATGCAAAATGATGAAGCTACGAACACAAAATCGCAGATTCTATCTGTTTATAATTGTCGTGGCGTGGTCTATTGGATACAGACAGACGCTGGACACGGAGCAACGACCATTATGCTTCCGTCCGACATGTAGCTCTCCTACGGGGGCTTAGAACATATGTTCTAAGTCCCTATTTATCACAGATATATCATATATATATTTGTTGGAATACAGGGAATGTGTTGGAACGAGAGGGCCGTGGCGGAGAAGTGATAAGATAAAAGGGGCGGGGAAATGATAAATTGTGAAAAATTTCACAATTGGACATCCTTCAAGTGCGTTAGGTAAAATATAGGTAACAAAGAAATAAATGGTTTCTTTGAAAACTCTTTGGAGGATTAGACCGATGAAATACAAGCAAATTCAAGTGATTATTGACGATTCAGGCAAGCAGGTATCCCCTGCTGTTGATACTGTCATAACTTCCATTATGCGCTCGATACAAGGATACTCGAACGTTGAAGATGATCTGGCGTTAGGACTAGCGTCTCAAATGTCGAAATTCTTCAAGTCTCAAAGTTTTGGCGAGATGGTAGAGGACTGTGAACAGATATTAGACAATCCGGTAATTGACGAGATGGACGAGGCACACTCTAAAAAGGAGGGTGAATAATTTGATTACTGATGAGATGGACAAAGACCATAACGGATTTCCAAATTTAGAGACGTATGGTTTTTGTTTATGGTTAGGCAATAACGATATCCTTCATAGATTGGCATTTCATTTCATGAATGACAATCATGTTATTCCTAGCGACGTTCAACCATTGGTTGCTGCGATGGAGTTACTCTCAAACGCTGGCGGAAAGGTAGATACAAACGCTAGTCCAGCGTGGCGGATGTCGATTGACATGGGCAGCGCACCGGATTGTTTCACGAAAGTTGACTCCGTATTCCTTGCGGATTGGTTAAATGAAGAATTTGAGCCGGTAGCATGAACGAATCGGGGGTTTAGAACATATGTTCTACGCCCCCTTTTCGGGGTATGATATATCTAAGATATAAATAGCCTGTGGGGTGTGGGGAAACCTAGCGTTTGTGAAACTTTTCACAATCTTTTTTGACAAAAAAATCCCCGTATACCTGATGACTATTCACCAAGTATACGGGGAACTTTGGGGGGTATAGGCATAGCCTATGAAATTAACCCCCTAAGATTTTGCGTTTTGCTAGCTCGCGTTTTTCGTAGTAGTCCTGCAAGGTTATTACCTGTTCAGATTTCCTTAGAACCGTACCAGACTGCCAAACGTTCCTCTCTGTACCGTTTGGGCATATGTCGTGCTGTTCTTCAATCCAATCCAGTTGTCCTAGCTTGTAAACGTATAAGTCTTGAACCCGTTGGCCTTCCTTAATAGGTTCCTTGCATACCGTACACTCCAGTCCTACATAGTGGTCGGGAGCTTCTGTTGGTTCTGTTGACCGTATAGAGTATCGTGCCATTGTTCTATCCCCCAAAGGTTAGATGTTGTTTACGAATCCAATTTCGTTAAGTTCGTATCTATATTCCCATTTGGGCGGTTCCGGTAATTCTTTGTTACCGTATAACTGTTCCCAAACGTCGTTACGAACTTGGTTGATAACGTGCTGATGTGAGTAAGGGTTGTATCGTTCTATTTCCAATTCACCCTCACCCATCACTTTTAGTGGTACAAAGCATACACAACCGTCTTTAGTGACTGTATACGGCACTAGCCGTGCAATAGGCACAACCACATGCCCCTCTTCAAAGCGTATAACGTGCGCTTGCGGCATCTTCAATAATTCGGATGTAGCATAATTGCCAAACATCCATATATCATTCACACCATCATCAGCACGTACAGAACTAGCTGTGAGAACAAACGCCATAAACAATACAAACGTACTGAGTAGCGCAATCAAGAACACACGCCATAAATAGTCGTAGCCATTCATTTTGTAACCCCCCAAAGGTTAGCCATGTGAATCAAAGAGTTTGTTTTCTTTGATACTCATATTTTACATAACGCACTTTGGGAACGTCAAACCAACTACCCCCCCGTTATGCGAAAACCCCATAGGGTACCTAGGCGTTAACTAGGTATCTTTAGTGAGAGTAAAATTTTTGAAGCTTTTGAACTGCGGTAAATGCGATGTCGTATTTAAATAAAATATGCCGATACGGACAAGTCAACAGTTATTTACATAGATTTGATCCGACATAGGGTCAAGTAAACAACTATCAGTAGCAGAGTCAGCACCTAGCAAACGAAGGCTACCACGTATCGGCACATACATATATAAAGAGGGTAGGTAGGCGTTAGAAGCCCATGGGTCAAAGGAGCCTGTTTCATCTCGTTACGCTAGAATACCTACCACATCCTATTCGGAAGGTCTACAACGTTGGTAACAGCATTCCATGAAACCAAATCATAGAACCACTGTCAGTTATCGACTACCCTCTTAGTATATATTATAACATATTGGAGTTCAACATGTCAAGTTAGTATCGAAAGATATCGAAGAAATTCCAGAACTTACGGAATGCTTTACGTATTTTGGTAATCATTACGGTTTCCATAATTTTTTGGAGCATGTGTTACCTTTCATAATTAGTTAGTTTCTCCATATAGTATGGTAGTCTATACCTCCATCTGGGTCAGGTTTAGCGTCTTCCCAACGGGTGATACTTACTTCTGTAGTTCCTTTATGGAACTGGTGGTTTACTGAAAATCTATGTCCATAGGCTTCACATATATAGTGTAGTTCTGTGATGACTCCTCTACCCTCTATAGATTCAGTTGGGTAGCACATTGTACCAAGTTCTGAAACGCTGGTTGTTTGATCTCCAGTAATTACGTAAACGTCAGTTGGGTGAACAAGATGTGGGGACGAGCATTCATCTACAGGACAATGCACGAGCCAACATCCATCACCTTCATGTAATTCTTTAA
>NZAS01000061.1 GCA_002686195.1 Candidatus Pacearchaeota archaeon
TCCTGTAACATCTCCTGTAACATCTCCTGTAACATCTCCTGTAACATCTCCTGTAACATCTCCTGTAACATTCCCTATAAAAGAGCCCCCCACAATATTATTAGAACCAGCTGTCCATCTATCATTTGTTTCATCCCACAACCAGGATACATTGTTAGCATTTCCTCTTTCAATTTCAATACCCGCATTTTCAGATGGAGCAGTACTTCCCCCCAGATTAGAATTTAAAATAATAGTATTGTCAGCTAGATTAATAGTTTCAGTATTAATAGTAGTAGTAGCTCCCGATACCGTAAGATTGCCCGCTACTGTTAAATTATCTGCAACGGTTACCTCTGAAGTTCCATGTCCTATGGTAACTACAATGCCGCTTGTTTCAGTAGCTATTTTTAATGCGCCAACAGCATTAGTTATATAAGAATTAGATCCGTCATGATATACCTGTAAATCACCCTCTGCACCAGATTTAAATCTTCCACTATCATTAGCAATATATACATGACTATTAGGGTATGTAACTCCCCCAATAGTTAATCCTGCTGCAAAGGTACCTGCTCCAGACTTAGTTACTTTAAAGGAATCGTGAGCATTAGTTTGAGCATCATAAAATGCAATATCATCTCCACTAGCCTGTATCTGCCAATCATGAGAACTTCCATTAGAAAATTGAAATTCACTTCCTTTTACAGCGCCAGTAGATGTAATTGCACCAGAATCTATTGTACCAGTAAATGTGGTATTGCCGGAAGAGTTCATAGTTAATTTAGTAGACCCCTCATTAGCAATATAAAGACTAGCCCCCATTGAATAAATTGAAAATTCCCCATTAGCTATATTTGCATCATCTAAAACAATGCCCGCCGAGGTATTATCTGAAACTTCTATAAATTTTGCTATATGATTACTAGCATTAGAAGGAGAAGCAGTACCAACTCCCAAATTACCTGTAACCGCTAAACTAGTAAGTGTCCCTACCGAGGTTAATGAAGATGCGGTAACTCCGCTTGTTAATGTGGCTCCTGATAAAGTTCCTGCCGCGGCCGTTACGGTAATTGCCGCTGATCCATCAAAATTAACTCCATTAATAGCTCGTGCTGTAGCCAAAGCAGTAGCAGTAGCCGCATTACCCGTTGTATTTTGATTCCAAGTCGGTATAGTCCCCAATTTAGAATAAGCAATAGCAGCATCTGATTTTACATCTGCATTAACAATCACACCAGATGCTATAGCTGTTGCATTGCCCACTGAGGTAACATCCCCAGTTAAATTAGCATTTGTAGTTACTGTAGCAGCATTTCCCGTTGTATCTTGATTAAGAGTTCCTATTACTAAATCTATTGTGCCGTCTGAATCTTCATATGTTGCAGCAATATTTGTTTCAGTATTACCTGTAAACATTCCACCAACTGTATCTTGAACAACTTCGGTTAAATCAATATTAGCTGTACCATCAAATGATACACCGTGAATTGTTCTAGCGCTGGCCAGAGCCGTGGCTGTTGCAGCTAATGCAACTGCAATATTTGCGCTACCATCAAATGAGGTTCCCCCAATAGTTCTAGCAGTAGTTAATGTAGCTGCACTACCTGTTGTATTTTGATTAAGTGTTGCAACTCTAGCAGCAGCTAAAGTTCCCGAGGATATATTGTCAGCATTAGTAGTATCGGTAGTAGCAGAAGATGCTAGACCCGTTATTTTTGCAATAGCAATTGAAGAATTTCCAATACGGCCAGCAGGCAAAGTGCCTGAAGTTATATTTGAAGCATTGGTTGTATCAGTCGTGGCAGAGGTTGCAAGACCATGAGAACCTACTGAAGTTAATGCACCTGATAATTTAGTAGTAGCAATAGCTGCAGATGCATTAATATCCGCATTTAATATTGTGCCGTCAGATATCTTAGCTGAAGTAACAATACTATTACCAAGGTCAGCTGAAGTAATAGTAAGATCAGCTATTGAGGAGGTAGTAACTTCGACAGCTTCGGCAGCTGGAGCTTTACCTATATATGCCATATTAATCCTCCTATGTTGTTATCTCCATGAGAGACAAAGATACATCTATCGAAGAAACTGCGCTAGAAGTAACTTTCATCACATCATCGGGTTCCATTACTATTTTGCCTCCTGATAAAACTTCTAAAGAGCCTTTCGCTGGAATCGGTGCATCTTTAACTATATAAACATTATCACCATCGTCGTTTTCAATCTGGACGTCAGCCTCAACCGCTGAGGAAGTGGTATTTGAGCATACTAACCCTACGAGAATTGTTGAGCTTAAATTCGCAGTGTTTGCAGTATATACTGTAAGGGCTGTTGTCCCAACGTTGGTTTTTGTTTTTAGTTTAAAGCTATTAGCCATTGATTATCCCAAGGCTATAGCCAATGCAGTAGCATCCGCTTGAACTTGTTCATCATCCTTCACTTGTTTTACATTCCCTGAGGAATCTTTAAAGTAAAGAATTTTGTCAGCTGTATTCAGTGCTATCTCCCCATCAGATAAATTACCTGAGGTGGGGGCCGATCCAGCGGAAGAGCTCCTTTTAAGTTTTATTGTATTAGGCATACAAAAAATCTCCTGTCAGACTATTAGAATGATCCGCCGTCAATAGTAAAAGTATTTAAGGTACCATTACCTCCTGAATTGTCAGCGCCTGTTAAACTAGCAAGTTTAAGGTCTGCAAAATCAAATGAGCCTGCTGTAGTATCAACGGTGGTAGCAGTATCAGTCCAGTGTGCTGATGTCAATGAATCAAATAAGACCCAGATTCCATCACCATCACTAGCATCTCTGAACAAACCAGAGTATTCAACTCCGCCGCCATCATTGTATTCACCAAAAATACCTAAATCAACGGTATCTCCGGATGTATTACCTTTTGCTAATTTAATTAGTGGATCTTCAACAGTTAAGGTAGCAACATTGTTTGTTACTGTATCTCCTTCAACAGTCAAATTACCCTGAACTGTTACATCATTGTCTGATAATGAAATAGCAACAGTGCCATTGGATGCTTTAATATCATTTCCGCCAATTTGTAGATCAGCAGCAATGGTTACATTTTGAGCAGCATCCATTGTAATTGTAGCTTCTCCGTCACTATTTTGAATATCGTTACCATTGATTCTTACATCGCCGGTTACTGTCAAAGCAGCAAAAGTAGGGCTATCACCTGTACCAATAGCTTGACCGATAGAAACAGTCGGTGTTGCAGTCTCGCCCGTATTATTTGCAAGAGTAATACCAGTACCAGCAACTAATGAAGCAACATAATTGCCATTAGTATGAGTACCCATTGTAATACCGTCTGAAGCAATATCAACTGCTCCAGCAGTAACTGCAAAACGAGTAGAGTTAAATTTTGCTACCCCTTTATTAGAGGCAGAAGCATTTTCTCCTACAATAGTTAGAGTTGTACCGGTTGCAGAGGTATCAATACCCTCTCCACCAGCAATTGTGAATGTTTCACCTATTGTGGCAGCGGCCGAACCACTATCACTTGTAAGTGTAACATCTTTTGAACTTACTGCTCCGGAAGTGACTGAAAAGTTAGCTGTAGCAAAGGATGCGACTCCCTTATTTGATACTGTAGCATCTTCACCTGTAAAGGTTAAAGTGCCGCCAGCATCATCATAAGTAATGTCAATTCCTTCACCCGCAGTTGCTAGTGCTCCTAAGCGATCATCAACTCTTTCATCTGTATACCAAAGGTTTGAACCTTCAGGTATATCAGTCGTGTTAATTTGACCTGAGCCTGATCCCCAATCAATATGGGTATCCTTGACTCCATCGGCTTTAAGTTGAAGTGTATCAGAGCTCAGTTCAATTCCTGAACCATCAACATTTACACTTAAAACCCGATCGCGATCGTTTGATCCACCAGCAGCGGTGATTGCTAAACCATCTCCGGCTGTAAGATCATCTAGAGTGGAAAGGTGCCAAATTTCTTTGCCACCTGAATTATCCGTTGAACGTCCAATATATAAACGTCTTGATCCGGATCCACCTAATGGGCCTTGCAACCAGGCAAACTCTCCAGCTTCCAAATTAGTAGGTGCGCTCTGCCCATTAAAGGCAGATCGTTTAATTTGGATTATGTTAGCCATGATTTATCTCCTAGCTGAATTCGCCACCGTCCATCACGGTGACACCTGTTACTGTTATTTCCCGCCACGTATTTTCATGATAAACATAAAGCTTATCATCATCGGTATCATACCATGTATCGCCCTCTGCGATAGTAGAACCGGATGGAGCTGTAGCTTGAGTAAATTTTCGATGCTCTACTTCAACAATAGCATCTTGTACATTAATAGCAGAAATTCCCGTCCCTGCCGGGTCAAAGGAAACCAGCTTAGAATCAGCTGATGCTGCATAAGAGTTGATATTAATAACCTCGGGGGCTACTACAATATCAACATTTTCGGGATTGACAACTACTTTAATATCGCTCATTTTATAATCCTGCCGTAGAGGTTATAGTATCCACTACATTTACTTTGCCTTCTAAATAGCGTCTATATTTATCGGTACTGTCTTTTGCAATCAAATCATATACTAAATTGCGTTGTGGTATATCTGCCGTATCACTACCGGCCATTGTTATTTTCATGGCCCCCTCTGATCCATTGACAATCGCGCAAGTAAACGTTTTCACGAGAGAATTGTCATTTTTATTTCGTATTTCTGATTTAAAATCATAGCTGGTAATATTTATTGCGGAACCCGCAGCATCTTTGAGATTAAAATTAGTCTCAAAATAGATTCCCTGCTCGATCGTGATGTTAAAGACACCTGCAGCCATTTTAATTCCTATTAGATTTCGTGTTTAAGCTCAACTTAAAATATTTGTGCTCCAAAGCATAGTTATGGACACAAATCCCGTGAGGTAATCTATAAAACTACACCTTATATATAAAGGACAAAATATAGTAGAGAATTTTTTGCAGCCAGAGCTCTGTAAAAACCCTGGCTGCATTTTTGAACCCTATTTTATTTTAATAGAGGTACGATCAGGCTTTTTAGGGGCAACCTTGTCAATATATATAGATAGGACGCCATTTTTGAATTTAGCATCGATCGATTTATGATCTAGAAGGTCTCCGAGAGAGAAAGTACGCTTAAAAGAGGATTGCTTGAGTTCCCGCCGTATATAACGAGCACCTGAATCACTCTTGGGCTTATGCTTCTCTCCCGCTATGGTTAATATGCCCTCTTCAATATCTATTTTGAGCTGATTCTTGTCTAAACCAGGAATTTCAGCTACTATTTCGATGCCAGTATCATAATCAATGACATTTACTTTAGGGTAAGCACCTGTTTGGAAGAAGTTTTCACCAATGTCGTGATGAAAGTTAGGGAATGAAGTTTCTACCATCCGATCGAAGAGTTTATCAAAGGGGGTTAGAAATTCGTTGCGGTCAATTAATGTAATATTCATGTTATTATCTCCATAATTACTTATTTGTTAGTCAATTACTATAATAATGTACCTTCGCGGTCCCATTATTCATTATATATGATACAAATCGACTGCCAGAGAGTGAAATAAGCCTATATGTCATCAGCATTTTCTAACAGAGAGACATTTTTTCCTGTAAGATGAGATTTTTTCATAGTTTTTTAGATATATTATACTTTTATAATACATTTATACAGGTTTTTGAAGATCTATAGAAGATTTTTAGAGAGTTTTAAGAGATGTATTTTTATACAAATGTAGTGCATTATAGTACAATAATCTATTATACTTTATTTCTTCAATTTTCCAATTGTTGATATTTTGTAGGTTCAACCCTGTGGGGATGCAATCTAATTTGTGGGGTAGTCTTGCCTTAGTCTATTATCTCTCGTCTATGGCTCTATTAGGTGGCTTAAAATTGATTATGTTATATGATTAATGACCCATAAAACAAGGTACAAAAAAAGCCATCAAATTAATGATGGCTTTTTTACCTTTGTTTTTAAGGATTTAAGGGTAATTAATTACTCATTAAATGACCCCCTAACATTTTCAAGATGGGAAAGTAATAAATTGCTCTCCTTAGTACCTTCCTCAAACAATTCGATATTAGAAAATTGTTTCAAGGTTAAAAAACCGATAAAAGCAAGGTCGGAAAATTCAAGGGTATTTTTATACAAAATTGAATTTATTTTTTTTTCAATTTCTTTATTTTCCTTGTCAAGTTCCGATTCCCTAAAAAGTACCGATTTTTTCGGTTGTTTTTCGGTTGTCGGTTGTATCTTATTATCTTCAATAGATTCAAATTTTGAACCCATTTTTTTGGAATTTAGTTTTCTTGCAAANTCCAAAGATTCCAAGATTTGATGATCCAATGGTGAAAGTGTCATAATTTACACCTTCCAACTTTTTTTAATGGTGGTTGCAAATTCATACAAATTTGTTCCCCCATCTTTTAAAGTTTCCTTAGTCAATCTAATCCAACCTTTGCGAGATTTCGCTTGATTGATTCCACCAGTTAAGCCCATCTTTTTTTCACTTCCTGCCATCGTATAGGATTTCTGGAAAATCCTTCTAACTATATGGCGGGGAATAGATGTTCCCGTTTGAACTTCCAAAGCAGAGCAAGGTCTACCCATTTTTGCCAAAAAAGATTCGATTTTTTCGATTCTTTCAGACTTGGAACTACCTACATTTTCTCTATTTTTTGCCCTTGCATTTTCAAGAGCATTTTCTTGTTTTTTCATCTTGTTTTTCCTTGTGTTACTTGTTATTGATTGATTCACGATAAAAGAATCTATAAACAAAAATTTACAATTCCAAACAAATAAAAAACAATTTTACAAATAAATTTTATTACACCAAAAAAAAACCCTATAAAACCAAAAATTTACAATTCCAAACTATTTTTTCAAATTGACCAAAAAAAACTTCAATCCAAAATCCCTATTGCATTTTTTAAAATTAAAATTTTAATGGCTACCCCGGTTCGTTCGCGGATCTTGACAGGATCTCGGGTCAAAATCGCTGTGCGGCCGACGACTCTGTTGGAAAATGCTGATCCACCTAAGCTATAACAGGATCATAAAATAATCTCCCGACTATATCGCGTAAAAAAGCCCCGGCTAAAGGGCAATCAAAAAAAGCCGGGGCTTTGACCTGTCAGGGAATCAAAACAAGGAAGAAGAGAATAAGATTATAACCATGTGTGCTAACCCATAAATCAATGCCACGGTTAAGATGCTACAAAATGTTATAATGACTCCATCGTGTAAGAATTCAATTATGTTTCTCATGATTAGACCTTTCTTGGTTGTGCCCAGTAATTGGGCCTGGCGTAAACAATTTTACCGGCAAGTATTTGGTCTATCTTCCCAACTATATTCTGGAATTGACCATGAACTATACGAGGTGAATTGTTATGTTTAACACTGTCTTGGGTTATGTTGTCTATTTCGTTTCTGAGACACTTCATTTGATATTCCATTTCAAATACCCCCGATTGTATCAAGAAAGAAAAGTAAAAGTATTAAGTATATTATTGAGGCCATTTTGTATTTCTCCTTATTTGTTGTTTTTGATTAATTGAATATATAACAACACGTGTACTTCAAGTACTTGAACTAAAAAGGCTGCGGCTCAATAGTTCTACCTGTAAGATCGTAGACGATCATAAAAGTAGTCTTAAAGACTAGCGGATTGAAGGATCAACTGCTCCAGTGGGCTCGCGGATCTTATGCGGATCTCGTCAAGATGTCAGATCGTGTGAAAGAAAGAACGGAGAGCCTGTTAGATATAATGAGCGCCAGACAGAAAGAAGCGACTCAACCGACGGGCGCCCACCTATACAAAAATTGCCAACCAATTTGATTGACAATTTTTATTTGACTATCTAATTAACAATACATTTCTTCAATTGTTTCAATCAAATAATCCATAAAACCCATTTCTCTACCTTTCCACATTCCCCAATTATCTATTGCATCTTGCAACCTTGTATTCAACAAACTATAATTGTCAAATCCATTTCTATACTTTTTCTCATCTTCTTCCATCTCAAAAATAAACTCAATTGCAAAACTATATTTTACCAAATTGCTCAATACATTTTTGAACACCCACCTATAAAATACCAATCTTGCAACTTCCCATTTGTAACTAACAAACCTATTTATTCTCTTGAATCCATAATCACTAAACTTCATTTTTCTTCCCCACCATAATTGTATTATCTTTGACATCTTCCACCATAATTGTAACTATCATTATTCTACCATCTTCCATATCAAAACCCATTTCACAACTTGACTTATCCACCAACCACCAATCCCTATAATCCATTTTGCCCACCATCTTTTCCAACATTTTTTCTATTTTACAAATTAACTCATACATTTTCATTGATTCCCCTTTTGTTTGTTTATTTGATTGATTCACAACACAAATATACACAATCAAATAAAACCCCGATCCTAGCCCACGAGCGGAACCTATCCATCCGTCTCTGTTAGAAAATGAGGATTGCGGGCGAACCTACCGGAGCGCGGTGTGATCTGAGGAGGGGAACGCGTGAAAGAATCGACGGAGAGCCTGTCGGACGGACAGATACAAACGATGGATCGATTTGATTTAATTAATTATTTAATTAATTATTTAATTACATCCAATTTTTTAATTTCAAATCACTTTCCAAATCCCTTATTTCATCAAATAATATTATTCCCATTTTCCAATAAATTGAAAATAACCAATTTGCAATTTTAAATCTCAAATCAAACCAAAACCATTTTGTCATTTTGCTACCCTATAATTATCTAACAAATTTCTATCATTCATCCATTTCATAAATTCATTTACTATAAAAATATAACTTGAATTGTAATCAACATCATCATCCCCACCAAAACCAAAATAATCATTCCACAAATTTGTTTCACTTAATTGCCCTTCATAACATTCATAAACTAAATCTAACCACCAATCAATTTTATCATAACTTGAACTATCCCATACTAAATATTTTTCATCTACATAAAATCCTAATCCAAATAAAATATCATACATTACACCATTCATTTCACCCATTAAAATTTCAACATTTTCATCACTAACATCCATCATCCCATCCTTTTCAAATAAACTTCCATATTCCCCTTGAAAAAAATTGTCTACTTCACTCATTTTTATCTTGATTGTCATAATTTGATTCCCTTTATTTATTTGATTGATTCACTACCCAAATATACCCAATTGACCAAAACATCGATCGGGGCCTTCGCTCTCATCCCATCCATCCGTCTCTGTTAGAAACACGAGCTATCCATCATTCCGGCGCGAGCCCATACCTGTACCTGTACCAGAGGTTATGGGGGCGAACCTCTCGGAGCGCGGTCTGATCTGGTGCGGATCTCGGCGTGAAAGAATCGACGGAGAGCCTGTTAGATCGAGCGACGGAACTACAAGGCGAAAAGATGCCCAAGAGATTAAGGATTACGCGAATACCTATGACTAACGGATCTTCTTTTACCCTAATCTCTTGGGCTCGGGGGATGACAATTATTATTGGTTTATCATTTCGATCGTTGCAATATCATCGATTACTATATGAAGTGTTGCATCGTCGGATTGTTTTGTTTCTTCATTATATACGTCGTTCGATACGTGGATATGAGTCAATTCATCCGAATTATCCGAAGCAACGTAATCACCGAAGTCCTTGAAACAATAGTCAGCATAGCCGGATTCCGTCTCTATAATTGTTCCATCTTTCATTACGATCATGAGATACGGATCCCAATCAGAAGTATGCTCAAACCAACCCAAGTTCTGGATGGTTTCTATCTTCCGCATATAGACGTATAACAGACTTATTTTAACGCTGTGTTCTTCGACTTCACCGACGTTGATTATCTCGATGTCGTCCATCATTCTTGATGAGAGTTGTGGTGTTAGTGTCATTGTGATTCTCCTTTAGTTAGTAGGCACCTGCCCACACAACTCTTAAGTTAGCTGGAAACTTCATTATGTATTCCATAAGACATATCTGCCATAAACATTGTCCATCCCTTTCGTAATTCAAGTCCCAATATGCCCAAGCGTGCTTTGTGAATTCAGGCAACACAATGTAAGCCTGATAGCAATCTCCACCATCATCAGCGTGCCCTTGATTTGTTTCCAACAGTATGTCAGCACCTGCTTCAAACAACTTATCAAGCTGGTCAGCGAAGGCCTGATCAATTGGTCTTGGCTCTGGGTAAACGCCAGTCTGATACTCATTGACAGGTCTGTCACTAATGTACGCTTCATCATTCTGGTTAGTATGCACTCTTTCCAATATCCTTCCGGTGTTGAAATGAGTAAAAGTAATTTCCTCACTACCGTATTTGAATGTTAATTTTTTCATTAGTTGATTCTCCTTTTTACTTTGTTTCGTTATTGGGGTTATTGCAAGTTGAATGGTTTGAAATCTTAAAATCACATCCACACACTATACAACCTTTTTTCGAGCTTTGTAGTTCTCTCATCCTTGCAACCTTTTGATGGTACTTCTGCCCTTCCTCATCCAACCTTGTTGTTGTTACATCTCGTCCTTCCCTAACCACTTCGCAATAACCGTCATACTTTTTGATATACTTAATTTCCACACTTTTAATCGCCCTCTTTAAATTTACAATTTTGAATTTTGTCATTTTTCCACCTCATTTTTATTGATTGATTTATTGATTTTTTTCACACTTGAATATACAAAACACCCCAACATCTGGGGCGGAATCGGACATTAGCATTCTCTCTGTAAGACTTACGAGCTTTCGGAACGGTTTTCCCCACGGTGCTCGTTCGAGGGTCTGAAGAAAAAGTTTACGCACGAGAGCCTGTAAGAATTTTCAACAAAAAAAAGGGCGCCCCCACAAACAAAGGACGCCCGTTAGTTCGATCCGTTATCTTCCAATCATTACCGACTTAATCTCATCAATGAAAAACACATGAGTTATTCGTTCATCAGTATCATAATCACAATCGTCAACTAATATAAACTCGATTTCTTCCGCCGTCTTGCTCATTCCGTCAACGCCATCATTATATTCGCGAAATTCTTTCCGCGAAAGAGGGTGAATACCATCAACCGACAATTGAAATTCAGCATATCCCGATTCCGTCTCCTGCGTATCAGCATTATTAAAGCTGATTACCAAAAACGGATCCCAATCGCTTGTATGCTCGAACCATCCCAAATCTTGAATCAACTCGATTATAACCATAAACCGAAATAATTCTGCCACCTTCTCACCCCGTGATAAATCGTCCAATTCAACCGTCTGAATTGAATCCATCATTTCACTTGATATTTGTCTTTTAAGCGTCATTGTTTTTTCTCCTTTTGTTAATCCCAACCGATGAAGAGACCCTTCACTTCACTCGGCTCAAATGCTTCACTTAATGCCATATGGTCAATAAACCCATCTGGCTCGGTCACTTGCTTGTTCTCAATAGCAATAATGCCATCATCTTTACCCCTATAAACATAAATGGGGGCATCCAATCCTTCTAATGCCAAACCCACATAATGCTCAATCCAATCGGGGCGAATCTCTTTCCCATCACAAGCGCCATTTGCACTAAAGGTGCAATTCTTTTCATTGTACCAAATCTCATACATTTCGCCATTCTCATCAACACCGCCCACCCATTCTAAAACTAATTCAACTATTGCTTTTTTTATTTTGTTCATTTTCTCTCCTTTTGAATTGATTGATTTCATCCCTAACTTCACCTACAATATACAAAACAGCTCCTCGGCAATTTCGGGAGCAGTCCAACATTCTCTCTGTAAGACATACGAGTCTTTACCCTCATACGAGCACTTCGGGGCGCGAAGGAGAGTAAGTGGGTGTGTAGTGAGGTCTTAACCAATCACAAATGTGGATGATGAGGTGTGGTCCAAATCTTCAAATTTATTTTCCAAAGATTCCGCGGCCTCAACCCTATTATCCATTTCCCCTGACGACCTTATATCTTCCGAGACCCCTGCCATCCAATAAAACAATACCCATATTTCATCGGGGGTTAAGGTTATCTGCTTTCCTTTGTAGGTTATTTCCATTATGATCCCTCCGCTTGATTAAATAATTTTCTTAGACCAAGATATCTTTTAATACAGACAATAGGCCATTGGTACCAGTAAGTGTCCTTGTCCCCAAAAGCTTTCCTCATAGCCTTCCAATATCTATATTCCCAAATTGAAAAAATTGATTTTATTGTATCAATCATTTTATTCTCCTTTGATTGATTGTTGTTGTTTTTGTTGATTGAATATACAAAAGGCCTATTCATTTTGAGCAGGGACTATTGCTCCGGGGCGCTCGCCCGAGTGTTAGTTTAGGCCTGCGCATTTAATTTTTTCTTGCTCTGGGGATCCGAGCGGGAGTCCTTCTTATGTCCTTATGTTATCTCCGAA
>NZAS01000062.1 GCA_002686195.1 Candidatus Pacearchaeota archaeon
TAAATAATTAAAAATATCATTTAGAATTTTAATATTAAAATATCTTCTTGACTTTGATATATCATTACCATACTCAACGTTAAAATTATTATTTATCACAATATAAGGTTTCAGTTCATTAAACTTCTCAGTTCGAAAATACTCTTTATATAATGGAGGTGTCCATTTTGTATAATCTAAAACTCCATTAACATTAGCCTGTTCAACTTCACTCAACTCTGATAATTCTTTGCCTAAGATAACTTTTGAATTATGATGTATCCAAGGATTAGGTACACTATTTAAACCATTTGTTTTTATATCAAATGTTCTCGACTCAAATTTTTCTTCTACATTATCACAAAAATAATAAAATGGTTTCATACCTTTACAAGTAATTACCTTTTCTAACTTATTTATCTTGTTAAGATAATATGCATATGGTATAGAACAAGCAATTTCATAACCAAATTCTGGATGAACATCAATAACCATATTATCCTTATCCGTTTTTTCCACCCATAGTTATCATTTTAGCTACTTTGTTATAACTAAACTCATGAAATAGAGTAAAATGGTGTTTTGCTAATTCTTCAAACTTATCATCATATTTTGAATCATAGTAAATATTAGATTCCCAATATTTTTTTAAATCTGCATATGTCGGTAAGGTTATTGTATTTACAAAATCATTAGTTGTCACACTTGAAAAATTGTTATTAGCATACTCAAGTACATCACCCATAAAAGAATATGAAGAATTTATTATAGATTCATCTAACTCTATAAACTGATTTAAGAAATCAAACCAATTCTTATTATTTTCACCATACGGCCCTGTAATTGATATTCTACCATTTTCTTCTAATCTATTTTTTAACAAATCCAATAAAGCAATTGAATCCTTTGAATAATAAAAAGCATACAATGAATAAATAAGATCAAATCTATTATCGCCCAACGGCGATAATGATGTATTTATATCATCCATACTAAACTGATGATATTGTATATTATCTTCTTTATCGGTTAGTGATGAATTTGATTTTTCAATCATTTTCCCATCATAATCTATTCCCCAACAATCACCATTGGTTAATTTACATATGTCACTTAAATGTCTGCCATCACCACATCCAATATCCAATATATCATCGTCTGATTTAATATTTAAATGTTCTATCAACCACGGTTTTAAATCATTATTACCATACCTGTTATTGATATTTAATCTGTTAGTAAGACCACCTATGTTGTCTTTAAAATCCTTACACTCTTTCTGTTCTTTACTCACACTAATTTCTCCATATCATTTAAGTATTTTATTACAAACTTTCCCACTTCCCTAACATCTGGTCTATATAACTCATATTCATGTGTCATTATGGTAGGATATTCTTTTGTAGCGTAAATATTATCCAACATACTTTTAATTTTATCTTCACTCTCACCTATCAGATTCTCTAAACGGATATTTGTTTGTACAAATTTAATTCCATTATAATCACAATAACCATGCCTATTCATCATAAGTTTAAAATTATCAGGTATTCTCCATAATAAAGCATCTTTATCCGTTGTAAATAACCTATCCACACCCTTAACATTAAAATAATTAGCTAACTCATATGATTCAGAAAATTCATGTAATCTAACTTGTTTACTGTATGGAAAACCCAATCGATCAAACTCTGAATATATCTTATCAAAAGTCTTTTTTTGTTCATCAGGACTTTGTGAATGTGGTGGTGTATTTTTATCTAATCCATGTACACCAAATTTAATATATGAATTATCTTTGAAATAATTATTTGAAACATGAGATAAATTTATTGGAGCGTGATAGGTCACCGGTAATTTATTATCTCGCCTCAAATCTTCTTCTTGATAAAAACAATATAAATCAACAGGATAATCTATTTCATCCAAAAACTCAATCATGGGATGGCTTGCATCAATCAATGACTTAAAAACATCATCGATGGAAAAATGAAAGTTCGGATGAACATCAATAACCATAAAACTCTTTTAATTCTTTTAATTGAATACTAATTGGATTTTTTTGTATCCCACCAGTCAAACATTTATTTGGCATATACTTGTCGTTCTTATCTATTTGTGTAACTCCACCTTTATAGACTTTTGATATTTCCAATAGTAATTCATACTTCGATATACAATAAGATTGTATGATATTTTCAATTTCATAACCTTCCCAGTCATTCATCATATCAGCACAAGTCTTAGCCCACTCTAAAGTAGTATTACCATTCCACATAGCATTAGTATATCCAAACACACTACCCTCANTNGTCAAAAACCAATTCAACAAACTAACCGCACCTTTTAATTCATGACCTATTATAGATGTCTTAATTATTTTTGTTCTTTTNCCATCGTTTTTTATATAATCCGAAGCATTAACTTTTGAAATTCCATANGGATCACTATCCATTTCACAATCTGTGCCGGGATGTATAATTNTACNATTNACNTTTTTATCCAACCAAATTGGTAAGTCATAATTGATTACAAAATCATCAGTTCTTTGTGGTATAGCACCTATACAATTCACCACATAATCACCATTAAAACCCAATAAATCTCTAATAAATCCCTCATCAGGCCAACGATATTTTGTAATTTCAACTCCATGATGAATAGTTGATAAATGTTTATAAACAGCATTACCCAACATTCCAGTGTGTCCTAAAACTAATATTTTCACTTTATCACTCCACTATCTTTTAAAAACTTATAAGCATCAGAACTATCCATTAAATAATCAAGTGAGTTAAATGATTTCTGTTCTTTTTTAATATTTGTCTGACCTATTAAAAAATGATTTTCTAATTCTTCACATCTCATCCACTCTTCATGAGATACCATTTCCTCGTGTAATTTTTCACCATCTCTTATTCCAATTTCTTTTAACTTCACATCCAACCCATACCTGGCTATCAAAACATTAGCAATATCTGTAACTTTAAGTGATTTAACTTTAGGTACAGCAATCTTACCATGTGAATCATCATGATCATAAGCCCATTGAATCAAATCAGTTGCTTGATCTAATGTCAATAGAAATCTAGTCATACCGAAATCTGTAATAGGTAAATGATCTAGTGTTCCCTTTTCTAAAATACTTTTAAAGAATGGTATTACTGAACCAGTTGATTCTAAAACATTACCATACCTAACCATAACAACTTTAGTTGTAGTTTGCTCTTTGGAATAGCCAACATACAATTGTTCACTAATAGCTTTACACATACCATAAACATTTATGGGCTTACAGGCTTTATCAGTTGATACGAATACCAATGTTTCTAACTTATCATATAAAGTTATACACTCTATAACATTTTGATGCCCTACTATATTTGTCTTTACACTTTCATATGGATTAGCTTCACACATAGGTACATGTTTTAGAGCAGCTGCATTAATAACCACATTAGGATTAAATCTTAACAAAGCATTCATAACCGCGGCTTTATCTCTAATATCACCAACAACTGATTTTAAATTTGGGTAGTCTTTTAATAAATGATAATGTTTATGCTCATCTCTTGAAAGTACAATTATCTCATTATCATCATAATATCTTTTAATCAAAGTTTTACCTAAAGCGCCTGTGCCTCCTGGTATTAATATTTTTTTATTTTTCATTAATTTCATTTTCCCAAAATACATAATTTGATAACCACATAGTTTCCCCATGAGTAGAATAACTTGGTATAGGACTTATCAATTTTCTACCCTTTCCAGTCAACCCGTAAACCCACATAGAATGGTCATATGGATGGCCAGTCTCCACATGAGTCTCAGGATGAAATCCACATGTATATTCACTAATTATAGATGCATCTTCCTTTAAAGTTTTTACTTTAGTCGCAAAAGTCATCGTTGTACTATTTGTTATTTTCCAATGAGTTGATGTACTACAATAAACTCTTGTCTCTTCGGGACCCCCTATATTAAATTTATTCCCCCCTCTCTCTGGTGGCATATACTTATCTGGATGGTCATATAATGTGACATAATCACTTCCCAGTTCAAACCCCTCAAGTAAAATCTTTGTTGAATTTTCTCTATGTATATAATCATCTTCTACAAAATAAACAATTGTTTCATCTTCAAGTAAAAGTGCTTTCTCAAATGCTAATGTAAAAGTACCCGCGCCATTACCAACACTAACTTTTTGAATATTTTTTCTATCAACATATTTTTTTATCATATCAAATGTATCAGTTGAAACATTATCAGCTATAATATTAATATCCTTCCCAAAATGTTTAACAAAATTTCTTAAACAATTTTCATTATTAACATAATCAGGTTTAACTTTATTATAACCAGCATCAGATATTCTATAAAAAACTCGTAAGCTCATTTCTTATTCCGATAAACGAGTTATATCACTACTAACCATTTTACTAACTAACTCTTCGAAAGTTGTTTTTGGTTGCCACCCCAACACATCTTTAGCCTTTGTAGCATCTCCAGCCAAGTAAAATACATCTGCCGGCCTCATATACCTCTCATCCTGACCAACATATTTCTCCCAATCGGNGATTCCTATATGTTGAAAAGCAGAATCTAAAAATTCTCCAAGAGAATGTATTTTTCCAGTCGCAACAACATAATCATCTGGCTCATCTTGTTGTAACATCATCCACATTGATTCAACATAATCTGGTGCATATCCCCAATCCCTTTTGGTATCTAAATTACCCAACACAATCTTATCTCGTAATCCCAAATGTATCCTAGCAATTCCATCTGTAATTTTACGAGTAACAAATTCTATTCCTCTTCTTTCAGATTCGTGGTTGAATAATATACCACTAACATTAAACATATCATAAGATTCTCTATAATTCACAGTTATCCAATGACCGTACAATTTAGCCACTCCATATGGACTTCTTGGATGGAATTTTGTTTCTTCATTTGCAAGTTTCTCCATCTTACCGAACATTTCTGAAGTTGATGCTTGATAAAACTTAATTGGCTTACCATATTCTCTTATTGCTTCTAACACTCTAAGTACACCAAGTCCTGTAACATCTCCCGTTTGTTCAGGTGTATTCCAACTCTCACCAACAAATGATTGAGATGCTAAGTTATAAATTTCATCTGGATCGGACTCCCTCAAACACCTTAACAATGAATTTTGATCTGACAAGTCTCCATTGATAAAATTTATCTTACCTTCAAGATGACTTGTATTTGTTCTATTTTTAGAAGATGAACGGCGTTCCATACCATATACTTCATATCCCTTTTCAAGAAGTAACTCAGCTAAGTAACTCCCATCCATTCCGTTTATTCCAGTTATTAAAGCTCTTTTCATAATTTTATTTCCTATTTGTATTTTTTATTTTTTTCCAAACATCATCCCAAGTATAAAATTTAAAATTGGGATTGAATATATTAGCATCATTTATCTTACAAAACTCATTTGCTATTGTATACCAATCAGTTGACTTTCGTTTATCATCTATATAATTTACATCATTTTCTCCTAATATCCAAGATCTTTTTTTAGGATGTTTTCTATTATGTACAATTAAAATATTCCTAAAATGATATTGTGGTATATCAGGTAAAACTTTTTGTGCCATATGACCTAAAGCGGTATCATCAATAAAAAATGTACCTCTTGGTATATTTACTCCAGACTTAACAGCATCTGAACTTATCACAAATCCACAACCATTAAATTTATGTGGTTTTATATTAACAATGTCCAAATCTTCTACTTCATCATTAAATTTATTCATCTCATCAATATTCATTGTATACCTAATACTCCACCAATTATCTTCATCATCGTGAATAAATGGTTTATCCGTAAAATCAACATGTTCCAATGGTTTCCAAGAATCATCCCACATTTTATTTATACCAAAAGTTGCTAAATATTTAGGTGTAGTATCCTTAACTTGTTGATGTAACATATCTAATACTGTAAATGTTTGTTTAGGTATTAAAGCATCAGTTTCACCTTGTATCAATACATCAACCTTTGTACAATACTCATCAAGAAACCATCTACGATAATCAGCTATCGTTATAAAATCATCATTAATTCTCCAATGAACTGTACAGTCAAATGAATGATCATATAAAGTATTAGCCATAACTCTGAATTTTTCGGTTAGTTCATCTAATGTAATAAGAGATTCATCCACCTTTTCTAGCATCTGATTCACATTAAATGTAAAATCAACAATTATTTCACTATCATCCAGGTGTTTTAGAGATTGTTTTAAACTCTCAATATACTCTCCTACGATTTCTATCTCGTACCATTGAACCAAACAACCTATTGCAAATTTAGTTTTCATAATTTTCTCTTATTTTATTCCAAGTATCTCTCATCAATGGTAGTCTCCAACTCTTATCAAAACCATTAAAATGCCAAACATAACCACAATCAATAAATACTAAATCATTCAATATTTCTTTTCTATCAAAATGTGTTAAATTAAATGTCTTTGGTAAATATTTAACATCAAATTCTGAACCCTTCACTATATAATTAACTGGTGTTTGATCTGTTCCTTTTGAGATTGTATTCTGTAAATGAATAAGTTGTTCATTATTTTTATCCCAAAAATTTATAATTCTATCACATATTTTTCTATGTCTTTTTGACATAACTACAAACCCAGTATTAAAATAATCTAACCAATGTATTTCAATATCTTTAAAAAACTTTTTATAACCATCCAAACTTTGTTTTACCCAACCTATATTATCTTGATCCATAACAACTGAAAACTTATCTTCTGTTAAATCAAAAAAGTTTGGGCAATTCCACCTAACCATAGTATCCACATCAACTGCTGCTACCTTATCACAATCTATACCATTAGCCTCAAGTATATCAAAAACATACCATCTCTGCCATGTAGGTTTCATAAAACTAGTATCTGATAATGGTTTATCTAAAATAAATAATTCTACATTATTTTTCTTACACCACCATTCCCAAGTATTAAAACAATATTGTTGATATGAAATATCTACTGCACCAGGCATTGAAGTTATAACTACAATATTTTTACTCATATCTATACTCAGCAGATAACTTTCGGAATTCCATAAACTTATCCATCAACCCATTAGATTGCATATAACCAAACATTCCCTTTTCAGCATTTTGACAATAAGTTTGTAAATCTAAATCACTCTTACCACTTTTGTAAGTATGTGCTGAGTGATGGATTACAGGACATTTATCGACAACACCAACTTTCCAACCTTGTTTCTCACAAATGATACCAGATAAAGCATCTTGCCCCCACCCATAAATAAGTTCATCAGGAAATTGTTTAATATAATTTATAAAATCTTTGTGCATAAGTGGTGCTTGAAAATCCACCCACTTGACATCCCGTGTACCATCTGAGTTCCAACAATGCATGTACTTCCACTTACATTGTTTTTCAACCTGCAATACACACGGCGATATTATTTTATAATCTCGATTGAACATCTCCTGCCTAAGTGTTTTTACAAAATTATCACCTTGAAGTACAAGGTCATTATTTAATGATAATAAACTATCATAGGTGCCAGACATCGTAAAGAAATCTAAAGCTATATTTAGTGCACCACCGAAGTATGTATTCTGTCCTGTCTCGTGTGTCGTGTATTTAGACTTACCTTCTTCCGAAGAACCATTATCAATAAGATTTAAATCGTAATCATCCCTTTCATATGGTTTTAAAGCTTCCCACAAATTATCTGTCATCTCAGGAAGATTATGATTATATATAACTGCTA
>NZAS01000063.1 GCA_002686195.1 Candidatus Pacearchaeota archaeon
CTGTCTCTCTTCCATCGCCAAGTGCTCCCATTTAAGGAACTCTTCTAATGTTTCTGAGTCTATGGGTCTACCATGTTCTTGCTCCCATTCTAATATCACTGGATGGTAAGCAAGCTGATGAATATACGAAAGGTTTTCGTTCTGAGTCTCAAAATCTACTGGAGCAGGAGATACATCAAACTCTTCCTTAGTTACGAGTGGTGTAAACCCTAAGTTAGCAATTCTCTCATTTTCTTCATCTGATAGTTCTTCAATACCGCTTGGGATAAAAACATTTGCAGGTATAGGATCACGTTGCTGCTTAAGAAGATGTGCCATCAGGGTATCCATATACTTTTTATAATACTCACCGGTTGGTTCAAATCGTTGTAATCTTTCCTCATCACTGCCGCCCTCAACATTCCAAAATTCATTGAATATAGGATCAATTACTTTCTCTTCGATATGATCTCTCTCCGCCTCCGACCTACCTTCAAATATGCTATCTAGTACTCTACGTGATTCATTTAGAACTGTGTCAATAGGGTTTATACCTCTATCCGTTATGGGGTCATTCCATAAGGCTTGCACTGGGAATCTAGGTACGATTGAAAAGTCCCCTGCCCCTATTTGGGACTCTTGCATCTCCTCATGTGTCACAGGCTCTGTTCCTATCTCCTCCCCTGTATCCGAATCATATAATATCCGTTCATACTCACCTCTTCTATGCGGATCATCCGTAACCATCCTAAACTCTGGTCTCATTTCGCCACCAGACTGACCATAAGACGGTATAATGTTTCCTCTAGAGTCATAACTCTTTCCAGATATCGGATCAACATCGTCGCGTTGCCCATAAGACTGTATGATTTCTCCCGTCCATGGATCATACTCTCCTTGAGCAGAAGTATTTAATTTAAACTGGAAAAGGTCTGCTAAACTTCTTTGAGTGGTAGGTATCTCACCTATCTCCATACCTGACCAATCAATACTTTTTACTTTCTTTAATATCTTATCCAAAAATTCCGAGTTGAGTTTCCCTTCTATATCTGCCCTTTCATCGGCAGTAAGTTCGGGGGTAGGTACAAGGTCACTAGCAGGGTCAAATTCTTTCCTAGCACGTTTCGGTTGGATTGGGACTTTACTTGCTCTCTGGGCAAGGGCAGAGGTGGGATCACCAGCTTCATCTTCTTGGTAGAATCTTAGTTCTTGATCCTCCCTATCAGCGGCTTCTTTTTCAAGATAGGCTTGCTCCATCTCTTGTTCTAATCTCTCCCGGTGTTCAGGCCCTAAACCCCTGATAAGATCAGCAAGCTCTTGATTTTCTTTGAAGAAACCTTCTTCATCTTCGGTTATGTCGTTTGATGCATACCCTTGGAGACCGGGGCGTTGCCCCCGAAAAACACCTTCTCCGAATTCGTCTGTAGATGTAAGATTCCTAAAACCTGTTGCATCATTAAACACTTTTATATCATCTAGAGTTATAGCTCTTTCCAGATCAAAGACTTTCCTCTTACCTTTAAGTGTGCCAGCATTAAATTTTCGAGCAACATCATTAAAGTTTTTTATTAACCGCTCCCCTTCTAAGTTATTAGCTAATAGCTGCATAAAGACATCTTCTTTCTTTAGGGGTTTACCATCTTCCCCTATTTTAGTACCTCCCCATAAGGTAGGGCTTTCAAGAATGGTGTCTATCGAACGTAATGCGGTTTGGTAATATTCTGGCCCGTTATCGTATAAATCCCAATCTCTATGACCAGTAGGATTATGCTCTATGTATTTATTATTCAATTCATGNTAATCANNATTAAATTTCTTATTTCTNTNGTAATTCTNCATGTCCTGTTCCCAGTCCTCGCTAGCCGCTTCCCATTTCTTATATTCCTCTGCTTCTTCCCGTTTCCTGTCATCGAAGTCACTTGGGTCTTCGTATCCAGCCTCATTCCAAGCTTCGTCTGGATCGTATGGTTGGTTCGTATACCCATCTGGCCCCTGTACCAAGGAGCGTGGCGGTAGTGGTCGTTCTGGGGGTTGAATATCATCAAATTGTCTAACATCCATACCCGGAGCCTCTGGATATGCGAAATCAGGTAGAATAGGAGATGGTGGAGGCATACTCATGGGTTCATCCCGTCCCANANAATGCTCTTGCATAGTAGATTTTAAAGCTTTTATCCGCCCAGCTAAGAACGGGGCTANNGAACCGATACCGCCTCTCCAACGTTTCATGTCACCTGCTTGTACTTCACCAGAAAGGACTTTTGGGTGATCAGACCCATACGCTGTTCCCTCCATAGCATGGTATACATAATTTCTTGTAATATCTTCTGGGGTTTGTGCTCGTAGCCAAGCGTTCCTCAAAAACTTTTCTCTTTTATCTGGGAACAGCCCGTCTATCCAATCAGGATGAGCCGCTACCCACATCTCAACGTTATGCCCGTAGTGATCCCTATCCTGTTCCTGTACCCAAGCTATCTCATCTTCACCATATAAGGGTACTCTTTCCCCTTGTAATTGGGTAGGTTCAGGGTCAGCAAGGAAATTCTCACTGAATTTATCCAATGCTGCTTGTTCACCTTCTGCCGTAAACCCAGTATACGCTTGACCGGGGCGTTGTATCATCTCACTATGTTCCTGTGCTACAGTCCCTTGTATTTCTTTTAATAAATATTGTAATTTTTGAAGGTCTGTTGGTTTTGGTCTAGGTATGCGGTGTAGTAACCCTTGAAGAGACGNTGCGTCTGTGAAATCATCTTCTGGTGCGACAGTGAGTTCAGAGGGATCATCTNGATCGNAATCCCAAACCTCATCCCAGCTACCCTCACNCGNTTCTAAAAGAAGTTTAGNAAACCTCTTCCAGTGTGCCTCCTTCCCTGTCCGCTGACNCTTGCCAGCATCCTCTATTTGTAACTCAGGTGGGGTAAACCGTTCCCCAGCCTCTCCTGCAACATTAAACATCAGGGACGTAGAACCACCAAGACCACGGTTCTCTGTTCCTGCCTTATGTAAGATGTCCTCTAACCACCCAAACAATGTCGAAAGGCGGGAAGTGTTATACCTAGCATCTTCGGGAGTGTAATCATTTACAGAGCTAGTAGGATCAACTACATCTGCCATTGCTTGGAGTTGGGCTATAATACCAAACATCACTTTCCGTCTGCTTCCAGCCCTTTCTACTCGTGAGGGCCACCTTCCCCCATATTTCATATCCTCCACTGACGGAGCTATTTGTAAGGATACATTGAAGTTTCCCTTATCAGGCTCCACGGACTGATAATCCTTCTTGGGAGTACTTACACTAAATGAATCAAAGTCTGCGTACAGTTTGTCGCCAGTCGTTATTTTCTGTACATAACGATCATCTACTTCCTGCGGTGACTTATCCCCTAAACGTGCTGGGGACAGGTTTACAACCCTAAGTAGTTGAACATCCTTACCTAACTCATCTATAGGAACAAATTCTGTTTCTGCTAAGAATTTGTCCTTTTCATCGTATGAGTCTCTTTCTGTTTTAACTCCTCTTCCACCACCAGCCAAAGGGCGTACTTCCATCAATTGCCCTCTTACATTAACATTATCTCTTGTATCCCCTAACTTTAACCGGTCATCACCACTACCTACTAATTTAACAAAATCAGCATTATCTACAAATAANTAATGAGCGGGTTGCCAAGCCAAGTCTATAAGCTTAGATAGTCTATTCCTAATGGGGAGTTTTTCTATTCCTTCATATCCGTTTAATCGCTCAGTTGGTGGAATCGTAGAATTTTCAAAATACTCACGTTTATCACCAGTTTGGAATTCGGCTGGGTCTACCCAGTTACGGTTGGGTTGAACTATTTGTTGACGACTCTCGTGAAGTATGTCACGACTAAAAGATGCCCCTAGACTGGCATCCGGTCTAACAACCTCACCACGTTCCTGTGGGCTTAGTATAGGTGATGTGGGTTCATCAACTTGCCCGTAAGAGTCCTCTGACCCAACTACGGCTCTTACATCTTCATCATAAGCGGCCTGTTCTGCTTCTTTCCTACTGTCAAACTCCTCTCGTGTTTCTCCCTTCGCTGAAACAAGCTCACCGTCCTCATTATAAGTCACTTCGTCATATACTTCGTCTGGGTCAGATGTTCTAAACGGGATTACCCCTCCTCCTAACTCTTCGTTAGCTTGCAACCGTGCCCAGTTTAAAGCTTCCCTCCAATTTTGTTTTCGGATAGAGTTTTCTACATACTTTATATCATCGTGTGAAAGTATTATAGAATCTGCTCCAGATTGTCCCAATAGTACGTTAAGTTGAGGATGATCATATATATTTATTGCACCTAGAGGAGAAGGACTATTACGGTTTAAAGCCTCTAATACAAAAGGTTCCGCACTAGACCCAATCATGGGCCTACGCCAAAATAATGCTTTTTCTCTCTTCTCCATCTCTGTCCTTGGTTTCTGTAGATAACGNGCCGATGTATCAGGTTCAACATAAGNTTNTGTCNCTATAGGATCACCAGTGTCCGTATCAAAAACNGTTTGTGGAGGATAGTANCGTTCATACACAGATGCNTNTTCAGTATATTCAGGGTTTCTTACGTAACCTATACCATCTTTGTATACGTATTGCCTCGCATCCANATAAGCTTCTTGTTCAAAGCTGGGGTATGCACGACCCTCATAGGTTTCNTTCTNATAAATATNCATTAAGTCTTGGAATGTAGTTGGGGCATCATCCTCTTTAAGANNGTGAGCGTCTTTATATGCCCTTACTGCNCTAAGTCTTGCTTCGGTTTGNCTCCGTTCCAGNANACCTNTAANATCNTCACGANNTANATCTCCCCAAATTCCTAGATTATCATAAGTATCTAGTAGAGACTCTGCCACTTCCTCAGATGCGAGTTCATCTGTTCCTGCTGTTAGGGTATCTTGCCCTTCAGTCTGCATCTGTGCTTGTCGATTTGCATAATCCTCATCCCTCTGTACATCTTCTGGAGTTTGTACGATATCCGGTTTATCATAAGGTATTCCCTCGTTAAGGAAAGCTTCTTGTCTAGCTTTTAGGTTTACCATTAGAGCATCAACTGCTGCTTTACCATCATCATTTAATTGACGAGTCCCAATTAAAGCAGAGTCTTGGTACGCAGGTAATTCTTCTGGGGGTGTCTCCACCCACTCCTGAGCGTTCATTCCGTACTCACTATTATCCCATGTATACCATTTCTTATCTGCTTGCGAGTAAACATGTACAGGGATACCTCTCCCGATACCCATCGCTATACCCCAACCTGTGCCTCCATCCCCATGAATACTTCTGTCGGACGGACTAAAGCGATCCCCAGCACGTTCATACAGAGACTGAAATCTATCAATTACTGCATATACACCGTGAGCAGGGGCAATCTGTTCCCAATTTCTATATACAAGTTTTTTAGCTGCTTTACCGGCTGGTACAGCCCGTCTACCGCCATTTGAATTAAGTCTTTGCTGTGCTCGTTGTACCCTACTTACCATTTCAGGATTATTTAAAACATCTTTATGTATAACTCTCTCACTATGGTCTGACCAACCTTTACCCATATTATGCCCACTAAACGAATGCCCTAGGCTCCGCCCAAGTAAGCCAGCCTCTTTCATTGCCTTTGCCCCATAATTATCCAGTCCACGGGCATTACCATGATGGAATGTGTAGCCCCCATCTGGAAGTGTACTTACATCAACTTCGGGAGGGTTCTCATAGTTATGTTTAGCTCTGTGCCAATGATTTGCTATGTCCTCCCCATCTCGCTCAAAATCATTTAGAATCTCAAGTTCAAATGATAACCACATACCTTTTTTATTATATGGTTCATTCCATTCTACTGGTCTCCCATCTTTCCATTTTGTAGGTTCTCCTTTCTCAAAATACTCCGGTTCATACCCTTCCGGTTCTGCCCACTCTGCGGGTATCATCTTCCATGTCTCTTTAATATCCTTTATTCTAACCGCAAAGCCCTTAACATTNTCNNANTCNNATGATTCGTTGTCAGGGTCTCGTATAGCCCAAATATCTCCGATTTTTGCATCCTTAAAATCTTCAGCTTTACGCGTAGTTTGTAGCCTGTAATTCCCATCCCCCGCAAGCATTAGGTTATACGTATTTCCAACCTCGTCCATATCTGTGTTATGTCGGGAGGCATTCTCAAGCTGTTCCCTGACCTTCGCAATATCGTCTTCAACTTGTCTAATTCTCTCTATATCATCACCAGCCCGTAGTTGTATATCTTGTAAACGGAGTAGTTCTGCCATCAGANTGCCCTTATCACGCCTTGCGAACTTTCTATCATAATCAGTCTCATGATAAGACATGGTTACTGCTCTATCGAAATCAAGTTTAGTGAGGGGTTTCGGGTCTGGGCCTAATACACCATCAGGCCCGTAATGTTCCGCAAGAGGGAATTCAGCAGTTTCGTGTCGTAAATAATCTAAGTCAAGATCCCTACCCCTAATGGCAGGATTCGGATTCCCTTTCCATTCTGTAGCTTCGTTGAAAACATTCTGGTTGGGGTACTTCTGTCTAAGTTCTCCCCTTACCTTCATTAAAAGTTTACCTAACCTGTTACCAGTATTACCCCAGTAGTTATCCCCAAACTTTTTCCTTCCTGTTTTAGGGTCTTCGCCCATATAATGATTATTACCCTCTACCAAATGCCGATCATGTGTCTCCAACAACTGTCTTGCAAAACCTTTATTGTTCATGAATTTATCCCGTAGGATAAGCTCCATCATATCGTGTTCTTCTTTAGAGCGGTAAAGGATTGCAGCCTTACCCTGTTCTGCGTAATCTGAAGCTATACTTTTTGCTCGCCCCGGCGAGGGCCACCCTGATGGCCCACCTGCTTCTCGTATCTCTCTCCTTATCTCAGGATCGGTGAACTTAGATGCTTGGTATGCATGTTCTGACGTAGGATATCTTTCATCCTCCTGCTCTTCCCAAGTTCCTCCTTCCCCATCAGGATTAGCCTTCCACANCCAACCACTTAACGAAACTTTCTGATCATCAGGCATTCTATGCCAATTGCGAAAATCTGTGGGGTCTTTAAGGTCTGCGAAATTACTTAAGAAGGCGTGTTCTGTATATTCACCCTCAACGAAGTTGTGGGTGCCGGGTACATAAAATGAATTGATAGGATGATTCAGTTTTACATTTTTGTCTATATAATCTTTGGTGAGCGGTTCTTGCAGACTTGCATCGGAGCTAACACGGAAAGCTGCCTGTTCTGGTGTAAGTGGTGTCTCTCGTTTTCTTCGACTATTCTCTAACTCGACCATAAAAGTCTTTGGGTCATGTTCAAACGCTGGTGCTTCATTCTGCCAGTCAAATCTCCGTGCTACATGCGGGGCAAGGTCTTTCCCAAAGAGTAACTTCTTATCCTNTGCCATTNGTANAACATCTTNCTTACGATCTTGNNNCAAAGCAGGATNAGACATGAGTGCAGAAGCTACACCATTAGCAGGTAACTCAGCCATCTTTGTGCCTACATCAGTGAAGTGCCACACGATATGATCATTCTTTGGGTCTAATGCAAAGTCCCACCATGTACCCATACTCCCTTGTATTAACCCTTTATCTTCGTCATTACTTAAATCATAGAAGGAATTAGTACCATCTCTTTCGTCCTGTTCACGGGTCTTCGGAGCTATTTTAGTTAGTACCCCCCATGCACCAGTACGACCACTGGGTGCAACATGTAAGGCATCACGAGGAGCGTTAATCATTTTCTTTCTAGCTTTTACATTTATAGGGGCATTAGGTGGTTGTCCCACATCATAATCGCCCCCATAACGCCACGCACCCTTTTTCCCGGCTCCACCACCATAATTCTGGTTTAGAGAATTCGCACCATAGACAAATACATCTAGTCGGTCTTTTGCTTTGAAGATATCTACAAGTACTTCTATATCGTCTATAGATTTATTCAGGTTGAAGTCTTCCGCATGTTTTTCAATTGCTTGTTGAACTGCACGGACTAACTCCTCTGCATCAGGCATCATAAAGTTAGTATGGTCTTTTACTAAACCTTTAGAATATATTTGATCCCCTAGCATCACACCGGCAGCATGGTCAGTCGGATAATGTAAACCAGCTATAAGTCTATGTAAACCTATAGAGGCTCCTATCTTTTCAAAGCCTTCAGCAAAATCTGGATACTTATCCCCTAAAGCTTTACCTATAACCCTACCTGCCACAGTATGGGCACTAGGGTAAGACGGGGTATTCGCAGACTCAGAGTTACGTGTAACTAATTCTAAATCTTTCTGCGTAGCAAGCTGCTGAGGTCGAGGGCGGTTAAACATATACTTAAACCGCATAGCAATAGAATTAACATCATCTAATAGTGTACGTAAGAAGTGCTCATCTACAGGTAAATGGTTAGTTTCTGCGAAACGTAAGAAGGGTGCAATTAAATCTTTATCTTCTTCTTCTATATCTCGTATAGTATTGGGGTCTTCAGCCAACTTTCGTAACATACGTATGAACTTTAGCTCCATACTTGTTTCTTCTGCCGAATTTTTAAAAGGTTTAGGTAAAGACAGTTCATCAAAAGAAGTTTGTAGGAGCTTCAACCTAGATGTCATAAGCTTTAAGTCAGCATCTGATGGTTGACCATATTTAAAATCATCAATATGAAGTATATTACTTCGGTTATTGTTTGAGTTTAAATATCCTCGAAGCTCTTCTACTGCATCTTCTTTTTTAGCCAGCAAATTAAATGCGGCTAAATTGTTTCTTTGCTGTCTTTCCATAAGGATAAACTGTTTTAAGTCATTAACTTTGGGCATTTGCTATTAAACATCCTTGCAAACCAGTCGTGTCTGTTATTATTATACTATGAATGCGGAAGAATCTATATCTAACTTGGCCCTGCTGCGGCAGGAGCAGAGGCAATAGAAACTTCTACGTTGTCTTCGTTGGTAAAGTTTTTGTACACAACGCTAGTAGCTATTGTAAATTCCTTAGTTGCAAAGCCATTACCAAGACCAACTTCGTTAAGTATTACTTCCAAAG
>NZAS01000064.1:0-24567 GCA_002686195.1 Candidatus Pacearchaeota archaeon
TGACTTCATTTCCTTTATATCATCAACTATCACCTGTTGCTGCATTTGTACTACAGCAATCTCCTTTTCATTCTCTACTACTTGTTCAATGGCAGTAGTATTTCTTTCTACTTTGGTATTAGTATCTGAAGCCCACCATATAGCTGCTGCCGCTTGAGATACTACAGCAAAGGCTATTGCTGGAATTGACCATCCATTTATCATTTTGTAATTCCTTTATTATTATTCTTGTTTGATTTTGAGTAAATCTCTACGACTTATTGTTTCTTTTTTCTTTCCAACTTTTCTATCATGCTCAGGTATTTTTTCACCAAGCATTGTACTTAAATCCCAAGGACCCCAATGCTTATGTTTGAGCATATTTACTAAACCCTCAGTACTACTATATGAAGCATATGCTCCCGCCTTTTTTACAACGCCGGCCAACTTGTAGTATTGTGACTTTTTCATTACTGTTTTCTGACCGTTACTTTTATCTATACAGGTAGATCCATGTTCGTTCCATGCGTGTTCAAACCGTCTGCCCTCCATCGGACCTTGACCATAAACATAAGCATGTACTAACTTCAAACCCTCATCATCAACTACTGCTCTACCAGCAACTTTAAAACAATCACCATCACCAACTGGTCCTTCTTCACTTAAATATTGTTTAAATGTTTTCATGCCCAGTTTTTAGCTACGGTAAAATTAGCCCGACTAAATTCCATCCTATCAACCAACTTCATCGCATTACCAACACGGTCGATTGCAACAAAACCCTCGGGCGATGTAACCTTATACCCGTCAGACGTTTTCAAAAACGATCCCACAGAGTTTTTCACTTTATTTAATTTTTGTATGATGTATTCTTTAGCAACTCTCAAAGTTATATAAGATGCTACAACAAAATATAATTGTTTCCTATATTTATTAAATTCCTTTTGTCCATCTTTTAGTATGCCTTCGTATTGCTTTTTACCAGAGGCACTTTTCATATCGTTGATCTTTTTCATCAACCGATCTGTATAATACTTTTCAAATTCACTCATCAATCGTTTGGTATCACCTATACCAGCCCCTGATCGTATTTGTGAATTGAAAAATATTTTTAGAAACGAACTCAACTCCCATTGACTACGATCCTGTTTCATTATTTCCAAATACGGACCAGCCTTCTTCAAAGATCCTCTGGCCATATTCAATACTTTATCAAACTTTGCGGTTTCACCGGTTGTCATCGTAACGGTACCTGACTCATCACGGAATGCGGAATCGGTCGACCAAATGGACGAACTTGATTTCAATTCAGAACTATCTGCACCAAAGGATGCGGAGAGGGCCGACATAGTGTCCCCCTTGTAGATGGTGTGCCACACTATACCTATCTTGGCCTTCTTGATCTTCTTTGCTAAATCACTGTTTGCTGGAACGGCATAAGTTATCGTGTTGGGTTGAAAGGTAATCATACTCTCATCATTAATAGTATCTGAACCCAAATCACCAGAAGTAAATAAAAGATCACCTTGCCATACTCCAGGAATATTCAGTTTAGGAAATTCTTTCAAAGCAACTTTAAGTTTATCTGCAAGGCCGCCACTATGATTCGCATCTATATCTGCATTAGTATAGTTGATCTTTGGATCCTTATTGAAAATAGATTTTGATCCGACAAAGAATTTTCCGTTATCTGGATTAGTGCCAGCAAAGATGGCAGGTGCGCCATCCCATTTCACTGTAACACTAACAGGCTTGCCGGCGTTACCCGCCAACATATCACGCAGACTTTCTAAAAAACGAATAGCATTATCACCACCGGCGATACCATTATCTATGATATCATCTTCAAGGTGTTCCAGATGAGTATTCTTATCTTCTACTAAAAAATCTTGAAAATTAAAAAATTTCATTATCTTCTTCTAGTTTTAGCATTAAACCGAGCAGTATCATAATCTATATTTTTTTGATATGTGTCTTTCTGTTTCTTTTTCATCAAGGTTAGTTTACGTTTTACTTTAGATGAGTTCAATTGCTGTTTTACATCCATGTATGCTTTTACTTTATACATAAACGCACTTTTCTCATCAAGTAAAAAATGATTTGCTACAATATCTAATCCGCCGGACTTTGTTTTCTTTGACAGATCGGCCAATTCGTTAGCAATGTTCTGTTGTAAAAAATCAATAGACATTGTGCCGTAGCCACGAATTGCTACTGTAGGATTCTCTGGATCAAAATCGGGAGCATCCCAATAAATTTCACCAGCACCATATCCTTTGGCTTCGCCTAATACTCGTTTAATTGCATCTCTTTCTGTTCTATACATTTCATCAATTCCAATCGTTTGTTGGTCTACTAGCTTCTATTGTACAAGTAAAACTAGAACCTGAGTTTGTTCTTAATCCGTATTGCATCCAAGTCGGTGAGACTGTTTCACCGTCTGCAACAAATGCGTTCAATAGTTTCATATTAACTACATTATAACCTTCTTTTTTATTATATCGTAAAGCCAATATTGGATAATCAGTATTCATACCCTTTGCAGTTTTTACTAATTTATCAGTGAGCTCTTTAGAATAATCATCTCGTTTTCCCATAACTGCTAATTTTTGTGTTTTTCCGCCATAACAAATCAAAAGTGGCAATTTAGTATTACCAAACTTAACCTCAGCTTCTAAATTCCCAGTCATAGCAAATAGAGCCTTACCAATCGTTTTATAAGTTCCTAATGAATCTGTAGCCGTTCTTAAAAGTCCTTCAATAACCACATTAGCACTATAATTAGATGCTATCTTATACATAGGATTTACTGCGACCCGAGATACTGTACTTATTTTTTTACCACGATTATCTACAAACTGTTTGGTTTTATTATTATAAGTAATTTCTCCCAAATATTTAAGTTCTTTAGCCCACTGTGCGATATCTAATCGTCCATCACCAATAACCACTATAGGATCCATATCTCTATTTTCTTGGGCAAAACTTCTATTCAAAATTTTAATTGTATTCAGATTGAATTCATGTAATTTATTCACATTGGAATCACCCGAACCCAAAAAATCTTGATATACTATTTGAAAATTATTTACTTGTCCCTGTGTTAGTTTTACAGGGCCTGAAGCTTCAGTTAAAAACTCCTCATTCAAACTCTGACCCATCTCGGAAAAAATATTTTCTATTGCTTTGATACCTTTACTTTTTCTCAGTTTTTTATTAGCAAAGTTTTGAGCTTTATTTGTTATCTTTGAAACTATAGATCCTAATTTATTTACCGTCCACGAAATAAAAGCCTGTACATTTGCGACTATCTTTGCCGCNTTACCCTTTGCCCAGTCTATTAGACCTTCATCTAACAACTCATCAAAATCGGGGATATGTTCATTTCTTTGTAGAGTTGCTTTAGCTTCTTCTGGTGAACTAAACTTTCCGCCGCCCAACCAATATTGATTTACAAACGTACCNGCTTTACCAACTTGACCTTCATTCTTCAAAGATACCTGATAAAAAGATACTATACCTTTTTTATTTGAATCTATAATTGTGACACCACCCAATTTACCAAAGGGCCGGATTCTTCTAATTTGAGTTTTTTCGTCTTTTAATTTTAAATCAGCAAGAGCATCATATAAACTATCACTAGTACCATTAACTATTAAAACACAATCAGTAGTATTTTCTTTTGCATAATCACCCACTTCAAAAGTTGCTGGTACGGATCTATAATATGTGTTTATACTATCATGTATAAAGTCACTACATTGACCTATTTTTGCAATAGGTTTACCTAGAAAGTCGACCCAAATGGATAGGGCCGCAAAAGCATTTCTATCACCCTTGTATTCTTCAAAATATCTTTGATAAAAGCCTTTAGCAATAGGATTAAATTCTTTATTTGACATTACCGACCGGATTACCGAAACTGACGGTGCGCCACCTACCGCTCGAATAACAACAGCCGATTCATATATCTGTGTTCGATTTGTAGAATTAGACTTTCCTGGATACCACTCCATTATAATTTCACTAACATTTACTGTTTTGGAATTGGGGAGTGTGGATTCATCAAGATAATTCTTAAAAGATTTCATATAGAACTCCAAAAGTTTATAATATTTATATGTTCTTATACCTTGAAGTCTTTGAACCTATCAATAATTTCTTCTTCATCCTGGCCAGTATCAANCAAACCTTCTTGTGCTGATTGTTCAACATCATATAATTTCATCTTTGCTCTATCTACACCAATAACAAATCTTTTATTCAATGTTGGATCATTATATCTATTCTTCAACTGCTTGACCAACATCTGNTTTAGTTTCTCCAACTCCTCTGTAGATATCAATGCAAACATCAAGTCTGCTGTTGCTGGTAGACCAAAGGACTCTGATGTATCTTCCAAACCAATGTCTGTAGACACAAACCCAGTTCTGGTTGTCTGTGTTGCAGACATAATCGGAATATTGAATTCTACTGCGAGGCCTCTCAACTCCTCTGCAATACTTTTGATATATGAATACGAATTTATATTGGCACCCATCTTGAATCTTGCAGATGCACAGATATTCAGATAATCTATAATGACAATATCGGGTCTAAAGTTTTTCTTTATGATAAGTTCATTCATCAATGCCCGGAAGTGCCCTGTATGTGCTGATGCCGTAGGATACTCTTTGACAATCAATTTACCTTTTGTCTTTTTATCTATTCGTTTGATTTTATCATCAAACATCTTTTTAGGTAGTGTAGCCAAATCATCCAAAGAAATATTCATTAGATTTGCATCAATACGTTCTGCAATCTTTTTGTCAGACATTTCTAATGTGATGTATAATACATTCTTACTCTGCATCAATGTAGACGCTGCTATGTGGCACATGAATAATGATTTACCCACACCTGTACCTGCAAGACAAATATTCAATGTCTTGTTAGGCATACCGCCCTTGGTAATACGATTGAAAAAATCTAAATCAAATGGAATCTTTTCCTCGACTGTATGATAAAAATCATAACGGTCGGGAGACTGTTCGATATAGTCATGCCCAATATGACTGTCAAACGATACGCCTAACGCATCTGACAGAATGCCCGGAATTACTTCTGCGGACTCATCAGTCTTACCATCAATAATTTGAATGCCTTTGAATATGGCATTGTAAATGGCTCTATCCTTACACCATTTTTCGGTTTCGTTTATTACCCACTCTAAATCAACATCTGACTTTTCTATATGGGTATCAATATATTCTTTGACCTGACCAAACTGCTGTTCGGTCAAACTGACTTTTTGAATGTCTATCAGTAATGCTTCTACCGCAGGAGGATCATTATACTTATTAACATATTTCTGGATAGTTTCAAATATAGTTCTCTCTGTAAAGTCAGTAAAATATTCGGATTCAATAAAGGGAATACACTTACGGATATATTCCTCATTGTGAAGTAGGTTGTTCAGTATCGTCGTTTCTATTCTCATTATCTAACCTATAGTTTCCGGTGTTTACACTTTCATACATAAGAGTCATAAAGATATCACCGAGAAAATCTTTAAACTTCTTATCAAAAATATTCTTATCATTAGGATTATACANTACTTCGTAATCAAAGTCAATAGGAATTGCGTCAACGGCATCGAGGTCTAAAGCCTCACCAAACTCATCTGTCAGTTTGACCTTTCCATCTAAAAATTTAAAGACAAGTCCATCATACTCGCCTTCGTTTATCATCAAGGCACTCTCGCCNGTTTCTTTGTGTTCTACAAATTCAAACATAATGTAAATACGAATGGACAAAATACTTCGGGCCCGATACTGGTTTTCTACCAGCGTGTAGCCAAGGCCACATCGGAGGAAATATTACCATCGTTCCTGCTTTTGGTTTTACTGATAACGGCTTATATGTTCCTGGGGTATATATCTGAGGAAATTCTGTTTCACCGCCTTCCTCAACATCATTTAGATAGATAAGAAAATTCAAAAATCTCTTATGACAACCCCCAACTTGATTAGAGTCAACATGCTCATCAAATCTATCGTAGTCATTAGGAAGATATCTTTTCATTCTTATGGCCTCATAACCATATTCCTTCGGCCACATTAAACCATCAATAATATTACACTCTTTTTTGTAAAGTTTAATAAAGTGTAGCATCGCCTTGATAATTTGTTCTCGTATACCTGCCCAACTATCGTGATTATACATATTGATTTGTTTGAAACAATATACTAAATCAGAATTTGTTTCGTGAATATCCTCGTATTCATGCTCGGAAGTATCAAACTTCTCAATAAGAAACTGACAAGCTTCTTCATCTAAAACATTACTGTATGTGCGAATATAATTATCCATAAGTAAATTTCTCCTTAGCAAAGGCATCAAGTTTTTCCATTACCTCTGGTGTGTAATATTTTCCTGGATCATTGTTTATAGTTTTACCAAATGTCTTTGTGCCATCAGGCAACTCGACTCGGGTTGATACAGACTTAAATATACCTGCTTCAATAGCAAGTTCCAATAGACCATAATATCTGTCAAGGCCTTTAGTATATGACAAACGAACATCTACCATTTGGTTTTCTTTTGTCAGGCGTGATTTGTATGTCTTACAGTGAATAATGTTGCCGACAACCTCTGTGCCGTCTTTGTCTTTTTTCTTTGACAGATAGATGATACTCGATGCGGCATACTTGAGACCACTGCCACCACCCATCTCTTTGGTGGGAAACATCGAACCGATAACGTCATAGGTGTGATTGGTCATCAGCATTGGTACTTTTAGTTTGCCGAGTTTCAATGTCAGGACACGGAAGGTCGACTTGACTATCTGTGAACGGGTCATGTCTCTTGTTTCTTTGCCTGCCTCTGTATCTTCCAACTCTTTGGTTGTTGATAGCATACCGAGACTGTCAAGGCAAAGCAACAATGGTTTACCTTCACCTTCTTTCTCGTATAGGTCTAGTACCTGGAGTGCCTGATAACGAAACTCTTGTACGGTCGTCACAGGTAGAATAGCCAAACGAGAGGAGTCAATACCTCTCTGTTCTATCATGTCTTTTGTAATAGCAGATTCTGATTCAAAGAATACTACATTCGCTTCTGGATTTTCCAAAAAAGATTTACAAACACCTAATGCGAAAAAGGTTTTACCAGTCGCACTTTCACCAGCAATTGCCGTAATTTTATTATTGGGTAGACCACCGTATATCGTACCAGATACCAACCCATTAAAAATATAAGAACCAGTATCCACATACCCATCAACATCACTGGCGTCAATGCCATCCGCAGCAATAACCCCAAATTCATTTCCCGCATTCTTAATCGCATTTTTCAGAAATCCTGTCATTTATTTCTCCCCTCTCATTTTCTGTATATCCAATACAGTATTCAATAATATTATCTTTATTAGTATACAACATTTTTTTCACTTCGTCAATAGATTCACTAGGAAGATATGTAGTTTTTTTTCCTTGCCTTGTCCATATAGTTAGCATCATAGTTTAGAAAGTACCTTGTTATAAACTGATTCTGCTATCGCCTTCATCATTAGACTTGGTACCATTCGACCACACCGTTCGGCCTTCTGATTGAATGTACCGGTCAACTTAAAGTCATCAGGCAAACTTGTAATACGCATCAGTTCCTTGATAGTAAACTTTCTATCTTCACACCAATGTACCGCACCCCCTGTAGTCATAGCAGAACCCATGGCCGTAATAGTAGGGGCAGGAACTAAAGCAGAAGTTTTCTTACAACTAAAATGTAAATTCTTCTTTCCAATTTGTTCTCCACTTATAACTTTATCAGGATTCTGTGGAAACTTATGACCTGTCTTTTTATGAAAGGCTGTTTTTACCCACTTCTCAGTAAGCATTGTCACTTCATCTTTATCTAGTTCCAAATCTTCCAAAGCCTCACCCAAAGGAATAATCTCTTTACTCTCTGTAGGGAATACACTGTGAATATTCATAAAGGACATTCCAACCTTGGCCGTGATGTCTTTTCTCAAAGCAATGAAGATAGTCCTAGTCCTCGACTGTGCAACACCAAAATGTTTTGCATTGAGCACTTTAGAACAAACATCATAACCGATATTGTCGAACTCGTTTATAATACGATGATAGTATTCCTTCGCCTCACCAATAGTGAGACCTTTGACATTTTCACCGATAATAACTTTTGGTTGAATGTCCTTGGCAACTCGTAGAAACTCAAAAAACAAATCTTCAATGTTTTCTACATCTTGCTCATCAGAATAGTGTTTACTCTTTCCATATCCAGCCTTGTGACTTCCGCCGTGATGTGTAAAGCCGCGTCCCGCAATACTGAATGCTGAACAGGGTGGAGACCCATCTAAAAGGTCCAACTCCCCCACAGCCACTCCAGCGACCTCTAGAATGTCCGCTCCTGATAGTTTCTTTATATCATCGGGGATAATAGGGGTACTAGGATAGTTGGCCGCATATGTCTCCCTCGCCGCTTGGACAAATTCGTTGATCGCAAGTATCTTGCCTCCTGCAAGTCTGTAACCTGTAGATGACCCACCGCCTCCGGCGAATGTAGAGATAACTGTAAATAAGTTTTTATTCTCTCCCTGGTAAACATCGTTCATTGTATATGGTGTGTACTTCATCCAAATAATCCTTCAAGTGTTCTGCGTGTGCCATAACTTCTATCGACTTGTCTATCTTCATATCTATATCCACACATCTCAAATCTCTCTAAATCTTCTGCGGTTATATCTATCTTTCCTTTCTCACCATTAGCATCAGGAGTTTTTATAACTTTATCATCAGATGGTATACGATATAATCTATATTCATTAGGAAATATTAAATATGTAAAATACCAATCTGGATTAAGATGTACAGAAGCACCTCCACTAAATTTAGTTCTTTTATATGCTCTCGTAAATGTTTTTATATCAGCATTTAATGTAGGTAAATCTATCCCTGTTGGTTTACTACTTAAACCAAAAGATTCTTCAAACATCAATTCACCCCACTTTCCAATGTCCTGTGCTGACATACTCTTAAAAATAAAGAAAGAAGATTCTTCTGTCCACATATCACCTATAAGATTCTTTGATTGATTCCTAGGATTGAGACTTCTAATATTATGAATCTTCTCTAATATAAACTTAGATTGTTTATCCATATCATAAGTCATCCGAATAAATGCTCTAGTGTTAGGGATGTTCCATACGACCGGTCTATATTCCAACCAATAGAATCTAGAATAAAAGTCAACGGTTCAACAAAACTTTTGTCAAACATAATATCATAATCAATCGTATCTTTTAGATCAAACTCCCTCGGTAATGTAGTCATAAACGATATCACGTTTGACTGCATTTTATTTGGTTTTCTCAACTGAAGAAATTTTATCTTATCACCTTCCTGTATCATTGGAAACTTATTTGTAATTCTATTTTGTTTCAACAAATGATTATATAGCAAGGCACCCTTGACGTGCATCGGTGTTCCTTTCTTGAATACACTGGAACTGTCTGACCATTTCTTCACACCATTACACGACCTGGGATATGCTATACTCTCAGGATCCATTTCCATAAAGTCCTTACGAAAATCTTGTATAAACTTATTTAGCTCTAGTTCATCACTGTTAATAATAACTCGTAGAGCTTCTTTAATTTTATCCCGACAAGGTTCTGGCGTTGAGGACTTCACAGCCTCAATGCCCATAATTTTTAGTTGTGGTTCTTTATACCTAACACCCTCATTGTCATGCACATTGAGAATGTATCTTTTCTTTGCTGTCCATATGCCCTTGTCCGCAATGATCTCACGTTTCATTTCCATCTTTTGGGCATAGGCCTTTACATATTCTGCAAGGTCCTTATAAGACTTATCAATAAACGGTTCCAACTTCTTTTTAGCCACGCTATCGAGAAAATTGATAACCTTTTCGGTTGGGACAGTTCTTCCATTAAAAGACTTGCGTACCAACTCGTCAAANGNAACGTATATTGAGTCNGTATCTGATGCAATNATNTAATCTTCATNTTCTGTTTCCAATATCTTGTTTAGATATTCGTTCACTTTNCCTTCTATCCAACGNATAGATAACTGNCCAGANGTTGTAATTGCNATNGCAACNCNCTCATCATAATATCTNAAANACTGATTACCCATNGCACCATAAGCACTNTTCAAGGCAATCTTACGAGCCATCTGGATATTGTTGAACTTTGAAATATCCTTNANATATTTAGNNTCNTTTGTNTNNTCNTATTTCTGTTTTGCTTCTANAGATNANTTTCTTAAANTTCACNCGGTCNNNATANAACTTNTCCATAAGTNCTGGAAGGAAACCNTGANACNNTTTTGTAAANCNTGCNCCNTTNGGNGTCACTGTNAANCCNTCNTCAGGNATATCTACNTNCTGTTNCAATAANTTATTTACANTGANATNNGGAAANNTNTCTTTTGNNATNGTNTCTGGTGAAATATTATATTGCATNATAAGATGTGGATACAGACTATTCAAGTCAAANCCNANNACNNNNTTATGNNNACCNGTCTGTGGTTCTTTNACATANGCACCTTCATANCGACTNNNCTTACTGCNCTNNNNTTTCTCATNGGNACNACNANATTTNTNTCNCNNANANAATTANANATNATAGAATCCCACATACGAACCTGTGAGAAAACATCGTTATAGTTTATCTTTGCCTCATAGGCCATNGTNACCTGTAGTTCGATCAATTTCATCTTGTCTTCCAATCTATCGACAAGTTCCACATCACGAATATTNTATTCTACAAACGATTGAAAATCTTTTTCATACCATTCTCTATAGGTTTCAAATGGATTCTTTAGTTTACGTTCTCCCAACTCAACATATGCAATATGATCTAACCTATAGGACTCTTGGTTTGTGTAAACATATTTTTTATACAGGTCCAAATAATCCAACACAGTCACGCCGAACAATTCATACATCAAAAGGGAACGACCCATCATGTTACTATAACGACTGTGAACAACCTTCCACGGTGATAATCTTTGTACATCATCCTCAGACAATAATTGTTCTATTCTTCGACAGATATATGGAATATCAAAAAACTTACAGTTCCAACCTGTAACAATATCTACATCATACTTGTTCCAAAAGTCTAAAAACTTATTCAGCATCTGTGTTTCGTTTGCACACCGAATATAATGAACGTCATCCCGATCATTTTCAAATTCATCTACACCCCAAACAATGATGCGTTTGTTATTATAGTTCTTGACTGTGATACACAGTATTTCTTCTTCGGCTTTCTCTACATCGGGAAATCCGTTATCACAACGAACCTCAATATCAATAGATAAAATATTCAATCGTTCAAAGTCCCAATCAATCAGGCCTTTATAGTTATCGGATATCCAAGTGTAATGAAAACGCTCAAGACCATTGACCAACTCTGGTTGATCTTCATATTGATCTATGAATTCTTTTGCTTTTGAGATACCTGAGCACTTGTGAGGAGCAACATACTTCCCATCTAGTGTACGATATTTCGTTTTCTTTGCGGCAGGTACAAACAAAGTGGGTTCATAACGAACCCGATACTTTATTCTTTCACCATTGGCGATCTCACGGACAAGGAGTTGATTACCCCTTTGTATTACATTGATATAAAATTTTGCCATACATTAAGTATATCAAATATTTTTCTTTTTGTCAATGGTACCAGAGGGCATTTTATCGCGAGAAGTCCAATCGGAAAGTATAAATTTTTTATTTGGATTTACAGATACTTTGAAACGTATTAGCAAATCTCTGTTCACCAACATTTCACTAAAACTATCTTCGGTTGTCAAACCAAAAAGAACATTATCGTAACCCCTATTGTTAAAAGTAATAGATAATTCTATTATAGGTCGTTCTTCTATCTTTTTAGCAAAGGCTCGTTCTGGTTTACTTATACCCTTCAAATCAGAAACAAAAGTTTTTTTATTTTTCTTCCAATGAACCTTATCTTTTTTTATTTCATAATCATCTACATGAAACATTGTTGCATCTGTTCCATTACCCGTATCCATTTTTGCCCGAACAAGATCCGGTATACCATCAACAGATATAGACTCTATAAATCCACACTCTTGAGAAAATCTATTTGTTCTGTGCTGGATATATTGTAAATACTCAAGAACTATTTTGAAAATTTCTTTATCTGTTTTTGAACCGATTGGTTTCTGCGGCCATTCCGTAACATCATAAGACATAAACTTGGAACGTATACCAGGAGAACCATTGACTTCCAAAATAATAGGTTCGCCTTTTATAACACAATGGTCAACACCTACCATATATCCGCCAGTAGTTCGTGATGCAGCCAAAATAACATTCTTCTCCACATCAGTCAAAGAATATGGTTCTGTCTCTGCTCCCATGTGAATATTACTTCTAAACTCTTCCTTGTCGGTAATTCGTTTAGCAGAACCAATAATACGATTATTCAATACCAAAGTTCTAACATCAAAATCTATATCCAACCATTCCTGTAAAAGTATAGCCGCATCATATTTCCAAAGAGCCTCACAAACAGAAACTAAAGATTCCATGCTATCTACTTTAGAAACACCAATACCTTGTGTACCGGTTAGAGTTTTTATAATTACTGGGAACTTACCACCAATTCGGTTATGAGTATCCTCGATGGACTTTCTACTGTTCACAATAGAAGTACTGGGAATAGCTACATTATGCTTCATCAACTGAATTGCTGTTGTCATTTTGTTATCACACAGCAACATAGATTCCAAATCGTTTATCATAAAACAACCAGCACTTTCAAATGTACTTGTTAGTGCTTGACCACTCATGGTCATAATTGCTCCACGTCTTACAAATACAACTGCAGACTTGGTTATTACTTTTTCTTTAGAATCTTTACCATCATAATTAGAAACAGTCAAGGTACCCCTTTCAACATCCTGATCCGATACCCAGGCTTCTTCAACATTTACAGAAATTTGCTTTATACCTAAATCTTCACAAACTTCAGAAATAATTTTATTAACTGTATTCTCACCTTGATCTATACCCAGAACAACAACTTCTATCTTGGATTTTTTATCAGGTAATTCATGCTTTTCTTCCCGCACAACTTGCCGGGCCCGACGAATCATCGAAAAGGTTTTTGTAGTCATGTGACTATTTATGATAGTAACATTGATTGCTTTGGAACTTCAATACCAGAACCAAAATTACTTCTCCAACCATCAGCAATATCATCGGCAGGTTCGGTATCAGTCACGACCCAATCCCTAGGAATTTGAAAATCTTTTGATTTACTGAAAGGTTGCCAAGGTACCATACCCATCTGAACTGTGCCACCACGGCCGTCAGGCATGGGCATGAGTACCGCTGGTTTTTCTACATTTATGAATTCTTGGTTTTCACTTACTACATCACCAATAACATCTTCACCTGATCTCATTCTAAATAATCTAATCATTCTATTCGTTTCTTCCCAATATTATATTTTGTTTCCAAAATCCATTCATCTTTTTCTTTAAAACTTAACACCTTTATTTGTGATAATGGTGCTTTAGGTTCATCCATACCGATAATTTCTATCAAGTCCCAATCAGACAAAAGCCCTGCAATAGTATTCCGACGTTCAATATCATTTTGAGATATGTTAGTAGGTTTACCATCTAACGCAAATAGTTCTTTAAAATGAACAATGAAATAACGTCCTTGTTTATGTAGGATGTGGCACGACTGATATAGTTTTCTCTCTTTCCTTGAGGCAACGCCTATACGAGATAAAGTTTCACGGACTTTGAGGAAATCATCAGGATCTTTGAGTCGGACCTCCAGCATTAAGCCAGGATCCCAATCAAGTTTTTCCATGTTTTCCACCTCGACTTATTATAGTTTTTATTTCTTCAAGTTGGTCATCGTTTAGAATTTCAAGGGCCTGTTTGGCCTTCTCATTACTATAACCATAGTATTCTTTTACATATTCAAGATTCTTAATCTTGCTAGACCTGAGCCATTTACTGAATCTCTTTTTTGGTCTTATACTATTTAGAAAAAATTGGAACTGTAACTTCTTGTCGAGGTGGTGCATCTTATTCATTTCGTTTGCATATAACAAACACTCTGGAAATGAACTTAATGCTTTGTTCACAATATATGTTGGATATTTCTTTTCCCAGAACGCGTCATCGCCTGCCATAAGGTCTTCCTTCTTATGGTTGATGGCATTAAGGTAATGTTTAAGAGCGTAGGGGTCCTCTTGAGGACCATCTCTTTTCTTGTCTTGCTTTTTTAATGCGTTCACTTTGTTTTCTTCTATTCTCTGGGTCGGACCAATACTCTGTCCTCTTGTCTCTCATTTTGGTTAGAGTTTCTTCACTGTGCTTTCTATTCAAGTTTTCATTATTTTGTCTCCGTTGAAAATTTACCTTCTGCTTCCTTGATACAAAGCAAAGCAACAAAATTAAAGTTTTGCCAAAATGGTTGGACAACTTCAAATCCAGCAGTCCTACACATTCCAACTAATTCATCCATAGTCAGAGGTTTCATCATATGTCGTAGATTCTGTTCCTTATCTAACAACTCCTCTGCACTATAAAACTGGCGTTTGTAATCGTAATAGCAAAACTGCATCATTTCCTGTAACTGTGCGTGCTCACTATAAATCTTTTCCGCACATATAAACGCCCCACCCTTTACAAGTGATTCATAGACACGTTGAATAATAACCTGTCTATTTCTTTTCGGCATAAACTGTAATGAAAATATTGAGGTGGTAAAACAGTTATTCACTGCTCCTGTTACCCATTCAAAAGACCTAACATCTTGTTTATAAAACTTCAGATTCTTTTCATCTTTCAAGTCAGGAAAGAAATCTTCTTCAATCTCAATACCTCTATACGCTACTTTATCCGCAAAGCAATCATTCTGTGTTTTCATATGTTTCAACAGTTTTCCTGTAGAACACCCAATGTCAACTACAGTACAACCATCTTCAACAAAGTATTCTGAAAACTTTAGAACATCTTCCCAAAGGTCAGAATACCCACGGACAGACTGGTCGATATGAGAATCGAACCCTTCTTCCGCTTGTGCAAATGTAAATTTAGTCATAATCTAATACCTTATTATACACGGATGTAGCCAAACTTGCAATACATTTCGGAGCGACCATCCGTCCAATTCGCTCCGCCTTTTGATTAAATGTACCTTCCAAAATAAAATCATCTGGAAGACCTTGAACTCTTTTTAGTTCTTTGATAGTTAGTTTTCTATCTAACTCATAATGTATCACACCAGACAAACCCTTCTGCTGTCCTTGCTGTGTGATAGTGGGACTAGGTAAATTGGGACACGGACGTATCAAATTAAACAAACTTTGATTAGGATGATACTCCGAACCTTTTACTTGTCTCTCTGGATTCTTTGGCAGTTTAGGTATCCAGTCTTTTAGAAAACCTTTTGCAACTGCCTCATACAATTCTTTTTCTTCCTCGGGATCATTCTCTATATTATGTATCGCTTCATATAATGAAACGTGTTCTTTATATGTTGGTGTCGGATAAACACTTTCAAGAGTCATAAAGTTTAGAGAAGTCTTTGCCAAGATATCATTTCTTATTGCAACAAAGAAACATCTTTCCCGAGCCTGGGGTGTCCCATAGTCGGCCGCATTGAGTGACTTACCCACTGCCGTATAACCAATGTCTTGAAACGCATTGATGATGCGATTGAAGTATTCCTTTGCCTTACCAAACATTATTGACTTTACATTCTCGCCAATAATAACCTTAGGTTGTATATCGTTAGCAACACGGATAAACTCAAAGAACAAATCCTCAACGCCTTTGACCTTTCCCTTGTCACTATAATTCTTTTCTTTACCCCATCCCTTCTCTCTACGGCCTGCGATACTAAACGCCGAGCAGGGTGGAGAACCATCTAATATATCCAATTCACCCCTTTCTAGTGAAGTCATATCCAACAGGTCACCACCAGTCAAATAATTAATGTCTCCATCAACAAATGGTGTGCCTGGATAGTTTGCCAAATAAGTTTTTTGAGCAGACTCCACAAACTCGTTTACACATAGAATGTCTCCACCTGCAAGTTTATAACCTGTAGACGAACCACCGCCACCAGCAAAGGTGGAGATAACTGTAAACAGTTTTCTCTCTGCTGATTGCTTTACATCATTCAATGTGTATGGGTCATATTTCACTTGAATTCACATTGACTCATTATTTCTGTAAGACACGCCAGCATATTTACTTCCGGGTCAGCAACAAAAGCTGAATAATATTGATACTTGCCTATCACCAACACTGCTGCTGGAATACTTGCAGGTTTCATATACTGATATAATGTTTCATATATTCTACGGAATACCTTTACTGGGTCATTGTCTATATTATCCACAACCCATTTGCGAACTTTACTAAATTCTTTACCTTTCAAATGACCCATCAGTTCCTTCATATTGACTTCTGCAATATTTACAAGGATACCCGAATCAATATTACCACTTACACTATACCGTTGCAGTTCATTCAATACTCTCCTAAAATCAGGAAAGTGTTTCATTATCAATTCTGCAACGACTTCTTCCTCAAAGCCAATACCTTCTTCTTTTAGAATCGACTCAACGCGATTCATAAACTGAGATGCTAATATAGCCTTGTTGCCATTTATCTTGAATTCTATAACTGAACATCTGGAGTGCAGAGGTTCAATAATACGATTACGATAATTACAAGTGAAAATAAAACGACAATTTTTATGAAACTCCTCAATGAACCCACGGAGTGCAGGTTGCGTTGACTGAGGATTTAGATAATCAGCTTCATCTAAAATAACAACCTTATGTCCAGCATTCTGTAATGATACTGTCGAGGCAAAAGTTTTTATTTTATTTCTGAGAACATCAATACCGGATTCTTCCGAACCGTTGATAATGATATAATCACAACCCAGTTCTTCACAAAGAGCTCGGGCAACTGTGGTCTTACCAACACCAGATCCGCCAGCCAAAAGTAGATTAGGAATCTCTTTTCGGCCGACGAATTCTAGAAATGTATTTTTTATACCTTCTGGTAAAACGCAATCAGTTATCGTTTTTGGACGATACTTTTCTACGAACAGGAAACTCTCTTTCATCATCAAACCTACTTTTCTCACCGCACCAAGGACAGAACCATTTTCTGTCCAGTAGTAAAAATTCTTCTACTGCTATGGACCACCAACCACTACACTTGTGACACATAAAATGATATAGTACTTCAGTACTAATCCGTGGGTTGCTCAAGAGCGATCCAGTAAGTTACCTTACTACCCTTCCAACAAGATACCAGGGCCTGGGATGATACAGAAACATCATACTTATCAGGAATCATTTTGAGATTATCAGCCTTGAAATTGAACTCATAATCTTGACCATTATCATCCAACGTAACATCATAATTGTTCGATGTTGAATTTTTCAGATCGGTAACTGTAATCTTACCTCGGGTCATAACAACATCTGGCAACTGCATCACTGTGGATGCTTTCAATACGTTAGCCAATGTTTCTTGTGAAACTTCAAAATGTACATCTGTATCTGGTGCATTGAATGTATCTGGTGGGGAAATCAGAATAGATGGATCCGAATAGAAATAACGAATATTTGATCCACCACCATTGACAGTCAAATATTTTTCTTCCATTTTCAAATTCGGGTCTTTCACCAAAGTCAACACACCAAGAAATTCTGTTAGATCGTAAATACCGAATTCCTGTGTGAAGTCCTCTGAAACATCTGCCTCTGCCAAAATATTTTTCATGGTAGACATTGTTCGTACCTGGCAACCTTCTTTGATTAAAATATTTTGATTGATATTTGAAAAGTTCTTTAGAACTTCAATCGTATCATTACTTAACTTCATCTTCACTCTCCTGCTCATGTATGTGGAGCATCATAATACCATAATGTAAAATTTTCATAAGGTCATCTTTATTCTTGCCGCCCTTCCGGCCATATCGTTGAGCATACTTCAAAATGTTGCCCATACAAAATCCCGAACCATGACCACATTCTTCAATGAACTCCATGGCTTGAAATCTGTTTTTTGAATAATGTAATTGGTAGGTGTTATCAATATACGTTCTCAATTCTTTTAGTGATTTGTTTTCACTAAACTTGTAAATATTTTCTGGAATCTTTGTCACTTTCATATTCATAATAATAACACCTTTTTCAGTGATTGTCAAGGGGAAATGAGGGCAGGATAGATGTGTCAGTGGCGGCTGACAGAGCTTTCTTCAAGGGCCTCTCCAAGCATCAGGTGAAGGCTCCCAGTTACCTGAGAGCCGCACCCCCATAACCTCTAACTAATTTTGATGAGTTTTGGTTTCTTCTCATCTGGTACAATACGTTCAATCTCAACGTATAGCATACCATCTTCCATCTTCGCACGATTCACTACTGCATCATCTGCCATGGACCAAGTCCTGGAGAATTTACGTTGTGAGATACCACGATGAACCAGAACAGCCGAGTTATTGTCATTCGACATTTCATCCTTATCATTATCTTTCGTCGCAACTACCAGTTTTCCTTCGACAGTCTTGATTTCGATATCCTTCTTGTCGTATCCTGCCAACGCAACTTCGACCTGCCATTTGTTTTCGTCTAACTTACGAATATTGTAAGGCGGGAAATTGGCAGTTGTATGTAGTTGATAGTGTTCATTCAGTCTGTCAAAAAGACTGTCAAAACCGACAAAGTGTGGGGCCAGAGTGGCCGTGTCAAAAAGATTTGCTAATGCTTTGCTTGTAACCATTTTATGTTACCTCCTATTACTGTTTAGCAAGGTTGAATGAGAAACCCCGAAGGCATTCCTCAGTAGTATTTATAATAATAACAGGAAAAAGATTCTCTGTCAAGGGTTATCTCGATATTAAATATAGAAGAACTAAAACAAGTAAACCATAAAAACCATACCTGAAAAGCTTACCCATAGCCACATAAAAACAATGTGCTACTTGTAACTTCCACATCTTACCCGAATCGTAGTTGATCTTAGCGGCATTTTGTAATTCCAATCGAACTGGCGCTGGCAAACGCTTTTGAAGAAGGGCCCATTGAGGATACTCATAAAAGGGATCCATGTGTGCCTGCTTATAGGCCACTTTGTACACCTTCTCCGGCTTCCATTTCTCACACCAGGCAACTAGACAAATCAAGTCGTCGTCGTTGATATCGACATAGTTAGGTTCTACATTAATCTTCACGTTTCTTCATCCGTTCTAATTTCTTTGATTCTTTCTTTGCTTTATTCAAATGATATATACTGGCACGTTTTGTAAACACCAAACCATTCAAATGATCTATCTCATGCTGTATGATTCGTGCAGTAATACCGGTAGGTTGATTCTCAACCGTTGTACCGTCAGGATCATAATATGTAAGTTTTATAGTCTTGGGTCTTTTGATATTGACAAAGAAATGTGGAAAACTCAAACAACCTTCTATCATGTATTCGTCACCATCTTCTTTGACAACCTCATAAGTGGGGTTGATAAATACGTGCTCAATATCTTCACCCATACCCACAACAATAACCCGTGTATTCAAATCAATCTGCGGGGCCGCCAAACCAATACCATTATTAGTTCTTCGGATTTTCTGCATATGGTCTATTAGTTCATTGATATCCATAAGGGGGTTATCGAAATCCCAAGCATCTGCTACTTTATGCAGTGCTGGGTGTGGGTCGTAAACTAGGTTCATGAAATCATCCTACTAAAGTTGTTCTGTTTTTGAAAACAAATACTGTGCTCGAATTTATCTACACTCAAATCAGGTTTATGACTTACCAAAAATACATTCTCATCTGATAGTGTTGCAAGGATACGGAGAAACTCATCAGTACCATTCGCATCCAAACTTGAATCAAATATTTCATCCAATATCAATAGATTCGTATTTGTAGAGTTTTTCATCTTAGCTATTTGTCGCCAGGTAAAAAGAAGTGCCAGGTCAATTCTCATCTTTTCACCTTCACTAAAATTAGCATAAGAAAACTCATCACGATATCTAGATTTGATTGTTTCATTGAACTCCTCATCCAATTGAAACTTGACCTGGAACTCCAATTTGTTCAAGTACATATTAATAAAATCATTCATTACAGGAAGATACTTACAAACTATCTTTGTTTTTATACCAGAGTCCTGCAACAGTTGTTTAGCTATTATATAATAATTTTGATCCATTGTCAAGGAATTTCTTTCCTTATTCACAGATTTTATTTCTTCCTTATACATTTTTAATTTAGTTTTATCTTCGGCCAATTCTATTTCTATAACCGCAAGACTTTCCATTTGTGCAACCAACTCACTGTTGAACTGTTCTAAAGCTTTCATAGAAACCTGTTGTTTGGCAATACCAATTTCCATAAGAGTATACTCAGTTTCTTGCTTATCCATGTGAGTCAATCGTTCATTCATTTCTGTTATGGCTTCAGAATTTGTCAGTATCTTATCACTTCGTTTTCCAATTTCATGTTCTTTAAATGTAGCATCTATATGCTGATGACAAGTAGGACAATCATCATTATCGTGAAACCATTTTATTTCTGTTCGCATCCTACTGGCGTTATGACTCAACTTATCACGAACTCTTATAAACTCCTGTTTCTCGTTATGTAATTTCTGATACTGTGGACTGATATTTTCATTCCAATCAAGTATACCTTCATATAAAGATTTTATTTCTTTTGTATTGTCAGTAATCTTCTTCTTGGTTGCATCTTTAGATGTTTTACTCTGACCTTTAATTTTTTCAATATGGTCGGTAGTCATTGTAATTTTAGTTTCTAACAAATCTGCTTGATGCACCAACTGATTCTGTCTGTCCTTGAGGTCTTTTATTTTCTGTTTCAATATCCAATTCATCATAGAGAAAATTTTGATATCTAATATCTCTTCCACGACCTCTCGTCTGGCTCGGGCAGTCAGTTGCATGAACGGAACAAACGATGATGAACCAAGCATAACTACCTGTGTAAAGGACCTATAATTTAGTTTGAGAATTTGTTCCTCTAACTGTTTTTGATAATCTCTTACAGAGGCATCCTGATTCAATAACTTACCATTTTGATAAATTTCAAAACGAGTAGGTTTTATACTCCGTTTGATATGATACTTCTTTCTACCAATACTGAAAAAAACTTCAACAACACAATCCCGTTCATTTACAGAATTGACAAGTTGATCCTTTTTGATATTGCGAAAGGGCTTACCAAACAAACCAAAACACAACGCATCGAGCATTGTTGACTTACCTGATCCATTCTCACCCGTGACGAGTGTAGTGGAATATTTGTTTAGTTCAATTTCGGTAGGTGTGTTGCCTGTAGAAAGAAAATTCTTCCAACTTACCTTCTCAAATACTATCATACTACTTCGTTGGCTTCTACATATAAAGTTTTCAAAAGATTATTCAATTTATTTTTGTTTAGTCCTTGACTATCAATTTCATCTACATATTTTTGTAGTAAACTAATAGTATCTTCCATTTCTTCAAAATGTTCCTCTGTAAGATTTTCGTGATCCAAGTCAGAAAAATCTTCAACTATTTTCAATTCGTGAAAGTTACCTTCATTGTAGCAACGATCCACAAAACGGTCGAAAGTATAAAAATCTGTTTTGTTTACTACAAATAATTTTACATAGCAACCTTCATACTCGGACAAATTTGTTTCCAACATATTTTGTTGACTGTCATCATAAAAGATTTTCTTAAATAGTCTATTGGGATTTTGATAAAACTCCAACTCTCTTGTTTCAGTGTCAAGAATATGAAACCCCTTGGCAGTATTATAATCTGACCAAGTTATTTCGTATGGTGCTCCCAAATATCGTATCTGTCCATCGTCTTGCTGTTGATGAAAATGTCCAGAAAATACTCTTTCATATCTTTTGAATATGTCTCTGGGAATTCCATCTTCACAATAAANNCCTGGGNNCATTTCACTACCGTTTAGNGGTAGATGTCCAAAGGCCCAATCTGCTTTAGATTTTTGTATTTTACGAATACTCNCAGCATGCTTCTCTGGACATATCCAGGGAGTCATCAATATATCAAGTCCATCAAAGTTTATAATCTCAGGAGTATCCTTATACAAATGTATAGGATATTCTCCTAGAGTCAATCCCACTGAATTGATATCATTATTATTCTTGAAATAACAATCGTGATTACCTAGTAGCATATGTAAGTCAACACCCATTTCATAAACGGGATTGAAGAACATCTCTTTGGCTAATTTTAAGGTATGAAAATTAGTATACCGACGACGGTCAAAACAATCGCCNANATGAACCACCGCAGTAATCTTTTCCCTTCTACAAATTGGGAAAAAAGTGCTTTCGTAGAATTGTCGTTGGAAGGACGCAAATTGAATATTATCATTTTTTGCTCCAAAGTGACTGTCCGTGATTAGTGCTATCTTCAATCTGGATCATCCGAGAAACTATATTTTTCTATAAACTCATCATATTGCTGTTGATATAAACTCGCTTCATCGTGATCCTGCACNACAATCATTTCTTCTATATTTGAGCGTTTCAATAGTTTATCTTTTATTTTAGATTGTTTCTTTTCTTTGGTTATTCTACGAATAAATGCGAAATAAATTATCTGCGTGAAATAAGCAAACGGATTGCTTGACTTTTCTGGATCAAAATTGTTTATATACTGTAAACAATTCTCTATACCATCTGATATCATTTCTTCTTTATAGGTATAGTTGATGAAATTGGGTCTATACGATAGATGGTTTGCTATCTTTAGGAAACATTCTCCAATATAGTTTGGAACCCTTGGTTTAGGTTCTCCTACGGACTCAGCCTGATTAACTGCTTCCTTATACTCTACCATTGCTTGTAAAAACTGCTTGTTGTTGATGTAATGTGGCTTCTTTTTCTTATCGGTTGCCATAGGAATCTCCTATGAAACATAATCTCCAAATAATCCAATGATAACTTCTACAGCCTCGTCCAACTCCTTTAGACGCCATGCTGCGTTACATTTGATAAGTGGGTGTTCCATTATTTGTTTATCGTCTGAAACAACTATCAACGGTTTTTTCAAACCAATACTCCAACCAATTTCTATGATAGTCCCAATACTGGGCCTTCTGTCATTCATCTCTTTGGGAAGATAAGCCAACACTAAATCACTGGACTCAGTATCAAGCCAATTCTTGGAATTGATAGCACGTGGATCACTCCACATTTTATCAGTTGCTCCATCATCTGTATAAACCATTCCTTCTTTTAATGGCTCACATCTCAACGGAGATATTCCAATAATATTGTCTGGCAACATTAGATTAACATCGTATCTCCAAGTTGTTGCTTCTTCTTCAGTCAAACCAGCAATTGGGCCAGCAAGATAAATATACTTCTTNATACTCATAATAAATGCCTTTTTGTTTTAGACATCTATTATTATGACAGGTTCTTTATGTCTTGTCAACCCCGTATATCTTCTTCGGGAATAGGAATTTCTATTTCACCACAGGGCCAAGCATATCCACACGACATCTCTGGTTTCTGAACACAACTCATATTCTGAACTGCGGCAATAATAAATTCGGCCATCTGTATTTCTTTCTCAAGCCAAAACTTTTGTCTTTGTAATTCTTCTAGACGAACATTATAATCATCTAGTTCTTTTTGCTTACGAACTTTATTCTCAATAATATCTGTAATAGAAATTATATTTTTACTTTTTGTCATTATTGGGTTGACAACTTAAATATTCATGGTATAATTAGCTATGTAGGAGCGTCAATGAAGTTTATCTTTATCAGTAGGAGGAAAATAAAGAACATTAGATCCATCATCATCAGATAAAGTTTCTACAGCATCAGTAATATCTTCAAGATCAGAGGAGGAATCTGTTAATTCAGAAACGGCTTCTTGAAGATGTCTCATTTTCTCTAAAGCCTCTTCTTCTGTTTTAACATTATTCTGTTCTTCTATAATCATTTTACTAACTAGATGTTTATAATAAAATCTTACTTCTGGAGCTAAGTTTCCCATTGTTAGAATTTTATTTTTATATACAACAAACTCAGGATCATTGGTAAATGAAACCCATTTAGAGAATCCTGTNTGATTTACTATAGTTTCATTATGATCCATCACATTTTGTTCACGAATAGCAAAAGGACGTTCTATTAATAAAGCATCTGAGTATTCCTGCAATACCTTACAGATAATATCCTCTCCGGAATCTAGTTTAATAACCTTGAATTCTGTTTGTGGTATTTCTTCTGTCATATTGCTGGGTAACTCCAAGAATTTGTCCAGTCCATATCAATATTTATATTATTTGATTTTGACTGGTACGATATCATAGTCAAATCCTTCTGTATTGTATATTTGTACTCTTTCTGATAAATGTTTTATTGTGTAACTTTGTTTTCTTGACGTAGACAAATCATCTGCTATATCAAAAACTTTTAGACCATCCTTATCATCNGCNGTTCNNANNCCNCGNCCNATNNNTTGCANNACNTTTATTTG
>NZAS01000064.1:24573-27657 GCA_002686195.1 Candidatus Pacearchaeota archaeon
GTANGGACTNNCAAATATAATNTTNTGNAATCTCTTTATATTGATACCTGTTGAGAACACACCATACGATGCAAGTATAATAACATCATCTTGTTTTTCTACAAGAGAACGAACTTGCTCACGATCATCAGTAGGTGTTTGGCCATAGACCAGATGAACAGGTCTACCCATAGGTTCTAACAATTCATGCAAATGCCTCAGTTGAACAATATATCGACAGAGTATTAATGTATTACCTCTTTCCTGATAAGCAACTTTAGTTATGAAATTATTTCTGGGTGGATACTGAGCAAGAAAATCTATCTCCGCTTGATAATCTCTTTGTATTCTTTGTTTCTTATCGTGTTCTAATACTAAGCAATGTATATGTAAATTAGATAACTGTTTATCTTCTATCAGTTTAGATGTTGTTGTGACTTGTGTATGCTTGGCAAACAATCCTTCCAATACTAATCTATGTACCTCTTGTCCGTCCAGAGTACCTGTAGTACCGATACGATATTTACAATCGTGTAGTTTAGTCATAATACCGACTAAAGATTTTGCTTTTGCCAGATGACATTCATCAACAAAGACAGCACCAAACTGTTTGAAATAACTTTTTGGTAGTTTGTATATAGATTGCCAGGTAGAGATAACAACCTCTTTGGGGGTATGCTTATCCATACCCGAATATACACGATGGCAAAAGTCCTCAGGGGCCCAACCGTAGTCAGCAAAATCAGAAAACAGTTGTTCTACCAGACTGGTCGTTGGAACAATGATTAGAACTTTTCGATCTTGCAACAAATCGACATAGTAACGGACCAAGCAGTAGATGATAAAGGACTTACCTGAACCAGTTGGAGATAATATTAGACCCCTATTGGTATTGATGATATGGTGAATGGCATCTAATTGATACGGACGTACCTTGACTTTAGATTTTAACCCATTTACAAATTTACGGACAAGTTGTTTGTTTACACCGTTGTCAGCTTCAATAGCACCATTTACTCTGACTCGGTATCCTTGCTTCTTGCAAAACTCCTTGACATAAGGATATAGTCCCACATATATTTGACCAGTAGCAGGACTGAATAAATGAATACGGCCGGACCAGACACGATTGCGTACCGCCGGCATAAATCTTGCATTCGGTATTTCAAATGAGAAGAATTCGTGTAATTCTTTAGCTGCTCCTGCATCAGCTGAAATTCTGAGGTAGACTTCATTAAACTTTTCAATCAATACATCCATTACTCACCATGTAAAAACATTTTCCATTTGATAGCATTGTTAATCGTAAAACTACGATTAGCAATTTGTTGTATAGTTTTCTGTAAGTAATCTACGACAGTATTAAAATATGCCTCCTTTTGGGTAATTTCTTGATATTCAGGATCAGCCTCGATATACATCTGAACATCATTTTTCAATATTTTCAAGTCAAACGGCTTCTCTACATACACCTCTGCAGGAGCCTTACCAGTATAGTATTCCCACTTTTCTTTGTATAAAGTTTTTCTCGTATCTTGCGTTTGTTTTAATTTTGAAGAAAATTGAGCATACAATTTCATATACTTGTTATGTAATTGTGGAGTACGGAGAGATTCTATATCTAACTCCGTGTCATCAATTTTCAAATCTTCATCGGCCATTGCCGATATCTCACTAAATTGCATAATAAATTCCTAAAAAAGAGAGGATAATTCAAAAGCCTCCCACCCGTATAAAAATATATTGTCTTTTACATTATATTATGTGAAAAAGATTGTATAAATTTGGGCTTGCTATTCAAACTATCCTCTCATTTTTATTTATATAGTTTTGAATTCATAGGTCATATATGTAAAGGTCACATCTGCGGTCAAGTATTCAACATCTACACCAGCCTGTGTGTAGGTCAAACCACTCAACGCTATGGGGAATGCTTCTAACATCTTTATGCGAACTACTGGATTATTCTTACTGGATAACACTGTAAGCATAATGTCATCATATAACATCCTCTCACCCCTTCTTGTATTTACATCATCACGACGATCTACAGATTTAAACTGTTTATGATCGTAAGGAAAACCAATACTAACCATCCAGTCATGTATCTCCCTATAATTCTTCAATTCTTCATCTACCAAAAAGGTCATATCAAAATTATCATAAGATATTTGATCTCCAACGATTGGCATATTNGATAACCTTGTCCCTACATTAGAAACACCCAGGGAGATTCCTGGAATAACAGCAGNAGTACAGAAATACTCTGCCAAAGGGAAGTTGGAGAACGTGACGCGGAACTGACTATTCTGGGCATAGTCCATAACGTCCGGTTGTCGTTTGTGTGCAGTGACGCGTGCTGTATTTAGATTTCCAGCGGTATCATATGTTGGATCGGCCATACTACTATTTATAATGCCTCAAACAAAAAGAAACCCCGCCGAAGCGGGGTCTCCAAGGATACTCTTATAATAGTTATTATTGCTGAGTATTTTTTTACCGTGTAGCCTACATCAAATTTGCCACTTGTACGCGACGATAATACATATTCCGCAGGCCTGCACCCGGGTTGGTCAAGTCGATAGCACCGTCACCATCTGTTGTGGCGAACGGGTTAGCAACCATTCCATANCTNGTCTTGAACCCNATNTTNGGTTGAAANGTCTGNTCNCCAACNGCNCNNACCATNTGNAGNGGNACATACGGNCANTAGAANAGACCAGCGTCATAAGGCGATGTGCCCTTATACCCAACAACAAAGAACTTAGTAGCTGTGCTGTTGTTAGCATACGGGTCAACATAGACTTTGAAACGACCATTGAGTGTGCCAGCAAACGTGGAGCCTGTGTCATCAACATTCAAGTTGTTGGACAGACCTGTCGCGTTATCAAGCATACCGGCCATGGACAGAGCAGAAGCAACGTCCGCATCACAGATGAGGATGTTACCTTTACCGCGACGTGTATCCTGAGCAATGACGTTAGCATCACGCTCAATCTGGAACATCATGCCTTTGAACTTCTCAACAGACCAACGACCGTTGGAATCTGTATCAAGATCAAAAATACCAGCTGTAGTGGTATTTGTTTGGGCACCATTCTTCGA
>NZAS01000065.1 GCA_002686195.1 Candidatus Pacearchaeota archaeon
GTATTTCAGATCCAGATACAAATGCGGTTATGTTAATACATAAAAACAGAGCCATGATAGCTGGTTGGGATTTGACTCCAGGTAGATTACAATATGATAATGATAGCGGTTCAGTAGCATTAGATGCTAACTATCAAAGACTTGCTATGTTCACAGGCAGTATTGATGTAGAAAGACCACGATTTGTTGTAGGTAATTTACCAACTGGTAGTGTAGATAGTGCTTCTTACTATGGAATGGCAGCTTTTACAGGTTCAGATATTTCTGATCCAGATACAAATGCAGTAATGTTGATTAATAAAAACAGAGCTATGATAGCTGGATGGGATTTAACACCAGCGAGACTTCAATATGATAACATTAGTGGTTCTGTAGCTCTTGATGCTAACTACCAACGGTTAGCTATGTTTACAGGTAGTATTGATGTAGATAAACCAAGATTCGTAGTAGGTAAACTTCCAACTGGTAGTGTAGATACCACTCATTATTATGGAATGGCAGCTTTTACGGGAAGTGAAGTTTCAGATCCAGATACAAATGCGGTAATGTTAGTTCATAGAAATAGAGCAATGATTGCAGGTTGGGATTTAACGCCAGGCAGATTACAGTACGACAACGATAGTGGTTCTGTAGCTCTTGATGCTAACTATCAAAGACTTGCTATGTTTACTGGAAGTATTGATGTGGATAGACCACGATTTGTAGTTGGTAATTTACCAACTGGAAGTGTAGATAGTGCTTCTTATTACGGAATGGCAGCTTTCACAGGTTCGGATATTTCTGATCCAGATACAAATGCAGTGATGTTGGTTAATAAAAATAGAGCTATGATTGCAGGGTGGGATTTAACACCAGCAAGACTTCAATATGATAATTCAAGTGGTTCAGTTGCTTTAGATGCTAATTATCAAAGATTAGCTATGTTCACAGGTAGTATTGATGTAGATAAACCAAGATTTGTAGTAGGTAATTTGCCTACTGGAAGTATAGATACCAACCATTATTATGGAATGGCAGCATTTACAGGAAGCGAAATTTCTGACCCAGATACAAATGCAGTAATGTTAATTCATAGAAACAGAGCAATGATTGCGGGATGGGATTTGACTCCAGGCAGGTTACAATATGATAATGATAGTGGTTCTATAGCTTTAGATGCTAACTATCAACGGTTGGCAATGTTTACTGGAAGTCTTGATGTTAATAAACCAAGATTTGTGGTAGGAAAACTTCCAACGGGAAGTATAGATACCAACCATTATTATGGAATGGCTGCATTTACTGGTTCACAAGATTCTGATCCAGATACAAATGCAGTAATGTTAATTCATAGAAATAGGGCTATGATTGCTGGATGGGATTTAACTAGAGGAAGGTTACAATATGATAATTCAAGTGGTTCAGTAGCATTAGATGCAGACTATCAACGGTTAGCAATGTTTACTGGAAGTATTGATGTAGATAAACCAAGATTTGTGGTAGGAAAACTTCCAACTGGTAGTGTAGATACTAATCATTATTATGGTATGGCCGCTTTTACTGGCTCAGATGTTTCAGACCCAGATACAAACGCGGTAATGTTAGTTCACAAAAACAGAGCAATGATTGCTGGATGGGATTTAACACCAGGCAGGTTACAGTACGACAATATTAGTGGTTCAGTAGCTCTTGATGCAGAATATCAAAGGTTAGCAATGTATACTGGAAGTATTGATGTAAATAAACCAAGATTTGTAGTAGGTAAGCTTCCAGTTGGAAGTGTAGATACCACTCATTATTACGGAATGGCTGCATTCACTGGTTCACAAGTTTCAGACCCAGATACAAACGCAGTAATGTTAATTCATAGAAACAGAGCAATGATTGCAGGTTGGGATTTAACACCAGGCAGGTTACAATATGATAATTCAAGTGGTTCAGTAGCATTAGATGCTAACTATCAAAGACTTGCTATGTTCACAGGTAGCATAGATGTAGAAAGACCACGATTTGTAGTTGGCAATTTGCCAACTGGTAGTGTAGATAGTGCTTCTTATTATGGAATGGCCGCATTTACAGGAAGTGATATTTCAGATCCAGATACAAATGCAGTAATGTTGATTAATAAAAATAAAGCAATGATTGCTGGATGGGATTTAACTAGAGGCAGGTTACAATATGATAATGACAGCGGTTCAGTAGCTTTAGACGCAGATTATCAACGACTAGCTATGTTTACTGGTAGTATTGATGTATTAAAACCAAGATTTGTGGTAGGAAAACTTCCAACAGGAAGTATAGATACCAACCATTATTATGGAATGGCTGCATTTACTGGTTCACAAGTTTCAGATCCAGATACAAATGCAGTAATGTTAATTCATAAAAACAGAGCAATGATAGCAGGGTGGGATTTGACTCCAGGTAGGTTACAATACGATAATGATAGTGGTTCAGTAGCATTAGATGCAACTTATCAAAGACTTGCAATGTTTACTGGAAGCATTGATGTAAACAAACCAAGATTTGTAGTAGGCAAACTTCCAACTGGTAGTATAGATACCAACCATTATTACGGAATGGCAGCTTTCACAGGTTCGGATATTTCTGATCCAGATACAAATGCAGTAATGTTAGTTCACAAAAACAGAGCAATGATTGCAGGATGGGATTTGACTCCTGGCAGACTTCAATACGATAATAGTAGTGGTTCGATAGCGTTAGATGCAGATTATCAACGGTTAGCAATGTATACAAGTAGTATTGATGTGGATAAACCAAGATTTGTGGTAGGAAAACTTCCAACTGGAAGTGTAGATAATAGCCATTATTACGGAATGGCTGCATTTACGGGAAGTGAAGTTTCAGATCCAGATACGAACGCAGTAATGTTAATTCATAGAAACAGAGCAATGATTGCAGGTTGGGATTTAACTAGGGGAAGGTTACAATACGATAATAGTAGTGGTTCGATAGCGTTAGATGCAGATTATCAAAGACTTGCAATGTTCACAGGTAGTATTGATGTGGATAAACCACGATTTGTAGTAGGAAAATTACCAACTGGAAGTATAGATACCAACCATTATTATGGAATGGCAGCTTTTACAGGAAGCGAAGTTGCTGATCCAGATACAAATGCGGTAATGTTAGTTCATAAAAATAGAGCAATGTTAGCTGGGTGGGATTTAGAACCTACTAAATTATATTATGATAATATTAGTGGTTCAATATCATTAGACGCTAATTATCAACGGTTAGCTATGTTCACAGGTAGTATTGATGTAGAAAGACCACGATTTGTTGTAGGTAAGATTCCAACTGGTAGTATAGATACTAATCATTATTATGGGATGGCAGCTTTTACTGGTTCTGATGTTTCAGATCCAGACACTAATGCTGTTCTGTTGGTTCATAAAAACAAAGCAATGATAGCGGGGTGGGATTTGACTCCTGGTAGAATAGAATTTGATTCTCCGAGTGGTAGTGTAGCATTAGATGCAATAAGTCATTCATTTGATATTTACTCTGCAAGTCTTAGTGAAGAAATACCTACAATACGATTAGGAGAACTTTCTGGTTCAGAGATAGGTGAGGCTTATGGTTTAGCTGGGTTTATGTCAAGTGCTACAAGCACAGATGTTGATACAGAAGCAATTCTTTTGTTAACTCCAGATAAAGCAAAAATAGCTGGATGGGATTTAGTTCAAGGTCAGATTCAATTTGATTCTCCAACTGGAAGTCTTACTTTAGATGCATATAGTCAATCAATAGATATTTATTCTTCAAGTGTAGGAGAAACTGGATTGGTTGCAAGGATGGGAAAACTTAGTGGTTCTGTAAGTGGGGATACGATAGGATTTGCAGGTTATGATGGTACAGGAAAGGATATAGATACAGATGCTACAGTTTTAATAAGTCCTGTTAAGGCAATGATTGCAGGATGGGATTTAGAACCTACTAAATTATATTATGACGATCCAACTGGAAGTGTATCTCTTGATTCAACAAATCAATATTTTGCAGTTTATACGGGATCAATAGATACGGCAAGACCAAAACTTGTTTTAGGTAGACAGCCTGGAACATCAAATAATCCATATGGTTTAGGGATTTATACAGGAACAGTTGATGCAGATTCTGATACAGATACTACTTATACTGTTTTAATAACCAAAGATAAAGCTAGACTTGCTGGTTGGGATTTAACCCCAGGAAAAATATTTTCAGATACTGCAAATGGAAGTGTTAGTTTAGATGCCACTCAACAATATTTTACAATTTATACTGGTTCTATTGATACTGATAGGCCAAAAATAGTTTTAGGTAAACTTCCATTTAGTGGTACTCCATATGGTTTTGCAGTTTTAAGCGGAAGCACATCAGAAACTTGGGATAACGCAGATAGTGCTTCTGTATTAATAACAAAGGATATAGCTAGAATTGGTGGATGGGAAATGACTCCAGCAAAATTGTATTCGGAACATGATAGTGGAAGTGTTACTATAGACGGAGAATTGAAAACATTTAACATTTATACAAGTAGTTTAAGTTCACCAAAAAGGGTTTCAGTAGGAAGGTTAAACGATAACGATGAATATGGACTTGCTATTTTTGATGGGAGTGGTAAATATTCAGCCTCTTATTCTGAAATTTGGATAACTAAAGATGAAGCAAAATTAGCTGGTTGGGATTTATCTCCAGGAAAATTATTTTCAGATACTACAACTGGAAGTGTAGCTTTAGATGCAACAAATCAATATTTTGCAATCTATACTGGTTCTATTGATACAAATAGACCAAAAATAGCCATTGGTAAATTACCTTTTAGTGGAACTCCGTATGGGTTTGCTATTTTAAGTGGAAGCACATCAGAAACTTGGGATAATGCAGATAGTGCTTCAATACTAATCACAAAAGACCAAGCAAGACTTGGTGGTTGGGAATTATCTCCGTCTAAATTATATTCAGAACATGATAGTGGTAGTGTTGCTATAGATGGAATACTAAAAACTTTCAACATTTATACAAGCAGTTTAAGTTCACCTAAAAGGGTTTCTGTTGGTAGATTAAATGACAACGATGATTATGGACTTGCTATTTTTGATGGAAGTGGAAATTATAATTCAACTTATTCTGAAATATGGATAACTAAAGATGAGGCAAAATTAGCTGGTTGGGATTTATCTCCAGGAAAATTATTTTCAGATACGGCTGATGGAAGTGTAGCTTTAGATGCAACAAATAAATATTTTACAATCTATACTGGTTCTATTGATACTGATAGACCAAAGATAACACTTGGTAAATTACCTTTTAGTGGAACTCCGTATGGGTTTGCTATATTAAGTGGAAGTACATCAGAAACTTGGGATAATGCAGATAGTGCTTCCATATTAATAACTAAAGATGAAGCAAGACTTGGTGGTTGGGAATTATCTCCATCTAAATTATATTCTGAACACGATAGTGGTAGTGTTGCAATAGATGGTGCACTAAAAACATTTAACATTTATACAAGTAGTTTAAGTTCACCTAAAAGGGTTTCAGTTGGTAGATTAAACGATAGTGATGAATATGGTCTTGCAGTATTTGATGGGAGTGGCCAATATTCAGCATCTCATTCTGAAATATGGATAACTAAAGATGANGCAAAATTAGCTGGTTGGGATTTAGTTCCAGGTCAAATAAAATCAGATACAGTTGGTGGGAGTATTTCTTTAAGTGCAGTTTCAAGGTCGTTAAGTATTTGGACTGGTAGTATAAATTATACTGAACAGAAACTTGTATTAGGAAAACTTCCGATATCAGGCAATCCATATGGTTTTGCAGTATTTAGTGGAAGTGGTGATATAACATCTGCAGATAGTGCCTCTATATTAATAACAAAAGACCAAGCAAGACTTGGTGGTTGGGAATTAACACCATCTAAATTATATTCTGAACATGATAGCGGGAGTGTTATTATAGATGGAACAACTAAAGAATTTTCAATTTATACAAGTAGTTTATCTTCTCCTAAATTTATAACAGTTGGTAGATTAAATAGTGATGATGATTATGGATTTGCAGTATTTGATGGAAGTGAAACATATGAGGCAAAAAGTTCAAGTATTTGGATTACAAAAGATGAAGCAAAACTTGGTGGTTGGGATTTATCTCCAGGTAAAATTTATACTGATTATGTAAGTGGTAGTGTTTCTTTAAATGCTTTAAGTCAATCTCTTTTAATTTATACTGGTAGTATTAATCCTACACAACCAAAAATAGCATTAGGAAAACTTCCTATACCAGATTCACCTTATGGGTTTGCTATATTTAGTGGGAGTGGTGATATAACATCTGCAGATAGTGCTTCTATATTAATAACAAAGGATGAAGCAAAATTAGCTGGGTGGCAATTATCTCCAGGAAAATTATCGTCTGATAGTAGTGATGGAAGTGTTAGACTTGACGCTAGTGAAGTTGTATTCGCTATCCATACTGGAAGTTTAACTACAACAGATCCAAAAATATTACTTGGTAGAGTTAGTAGTTCAATTAAAGGATATAGATATGGGTTAGCAGTATTTAGTGGAAGTGGGGTTGATATTGAAACTGATGCTGTGGTTTTAGCTACTAAAGATGTTGCAAGAATAGGTGGTTGGGATTTACAGCCAGGAAAGATTTATACAGATTATAGTGGTGGAAGTGTTAGTTTAGATGCTACTCAACAATATTTTGCAATTTATACTGGCTCTATCGATACAGATAGACCAAAAATAGTTTTAGGTAAACTTCCATTTAGTGGCACTCCATATGGTTTTGCAGTTTTAAGTGGAAGTACATCGGAAACTTGGGATAATGCAGATAGTGCTTCAATATTAATTACAAAATCTCAAGCAAGACTTGGGGGATGGGAATTGTCTCCTGGAAAATTGTATTCGGATAGTGCAAATGGAAGTGTTGCTATTGATGGTACTAATAAATCAATTTCCATATATGAAGGAGCTTTAACTTCTGCTAAAAAGGTTGGTATAGGTCTTATTTCTGGATCTACAACGTATGGATTTGGTATATTTGATGGAACTTCAACTTATGATGTAGACCATTCGATGGTTTGGATAACTTCGACTGAAGCAAAATTAGCTGGTTGGGATTTAGTTCCAGGTCAAATAAAATCTGATACAGCTGGTGGTAGTGTTTCATTAAGTGCAGTTTCAAGGTCGTTAAGTATTTGGACAGGTAGTATAAATTATACTGAGCCAAAACTTGTACTTGGAAAACTTCCAATATCTGGTACACCATATGGCTTTGCAGTATTTAGTGGAAGTGGTGATGTAACAAATGCAGATAGTGCTTCAGTATTAATAACTAAAGATCAAGCAAAACTTGGTGGTTGGGATTTA
>NZAS01000066.1 GCA_002686195.1 Candidatus Pacearchaeota archaeon
TTCTAAATCAGTAGCGTCTAACTCAAACTTAGCAGATTTTATATCTACATCTCCGCTTGAAAATTTTACAAATTTAGTTGTAGAACCAATTTTAACATTGCCACCGCCGTCTGCATAAAATCCTGTTCCTGCACTTGTACTTAACGAATCAGCAGTAGCACCTAATGCTATTTTAGAAGTTCCATCAAGATTACCCATTACAATAGTAGTTGCAGAATTACCTATTGCTGTATTACCGCCCCATAAATCATAGGTGCCAATGTTGAATCCACCGACTTCACCAGAAGTTGCAGTTACCTTTCCCTGCATTGTAGTATTACCAACATTATCAAGATAAAATCCTGAAGAACTTATTTCTAATAGCCCATTAGAACCACTTATATATTGTGTAGGTCCACCTAAATAAAATGCAGAAGAACTAATTGTAATAAGATCGTCACCAAACTGAATTCTTGATCCTGTTGCGTTGCCTAATAAAACATCACCAGCACCATTTACATAAAATCCTCTACCAACATTATACGCAGTCGGTGGTGTTGCTCCAAGTGCTATTTTACCACTATCAGTACCGCTATCCACTTTCATAGTACCTGTAGCCAAATCAAATGTACCAGCTTTTATATCAAGTGTATTAGCTGCCCCATCAAATGATAAATAATTATTAGAATCAGCAGCAACTTCAAATTTAGCAGCACCATTGTCCGAACCAAATATTATACCCTCAGTAGATTGGTCGAATTGACTAAAACCAGTTTTACCAACTACCATAAAAGTATCAGTACCATCAGCAGACATTGTAACCGAATTAGCACCGACACCCAATGTCATCGTAGAAGTAGAAGCACCAATCAATTTTATTTTACCTTCACCCAAACTCATAGATGCGTATGTGGAAGATAATTCTAAATCGTCCGCGCCCAACTCAAATTTTCTTGATTTTATATCTACATCCGTTCCATCAAATTGTATATGTCTGCCTAATCCATTCCCAACATAAAATCTACCTTTTGCACTATTATAATCAATTTGTACTCCTGATTGTCCAAAGCTATGTTTGTTAATAGTAAGAGAAGGCGTGCCCGCATTAATCCTCATTCTATCATTAATATCTTTAAGTATACTACCATTAATGATCCAATTTGCTATTTTACCAGCAGTAGCTGTAACTTTTCCTTGCATTGTAGTATTACCAGCATTATCAAGATAAAATCCAGATGAGCTTATTTCTATATTACCATTAGACCCACTTATATATTGTGCCGATTCTCCCATATAAAACTTAGGAGTTTGGATAGTTACAGCACTTCCACTTAAAGTAGTTGTGCCAGTATTTTGAATAATTATATTTCCATTAGATCCACTTATAAAATTAGAACTTTCACCTAAATAAAATTTAGGAGTTTGAATAGTTACAGCACTTCCACTTAAAGTTGTAGTACCTGTATTCTGTATATTTATATTACCTTTAGATCCACTTATAAAATTAGAGCTGTCTCCAAAATAAAATGTGGGAGTTAATATGTCAATATTAGAACCACTTATTTTAATATTACCATTAGCTCCACTTATAAAAGTATTTGCATTTCCAAATAAGAAATCGCTTGAGCTAACATTTAAACTAGAGCCATCAAATTTTAAGTAAGAACCAGTCTTATTTCCTATAAAGGCTCTCGGTGTTCCACTATTATAATCTAATTGAATACCATTGTTACCAAATGTGGCATCATTTATAATTAATTTTTTATTAGCCGAATCAATTATTATCTTATCATCTTGTGAAGCAAGAGTAGTACTATCTATATCCCAGCCNCCTATAGAAGCAGATACAGTAGTTAGTAATCCATCGGAAGTTATAGAAGAACTTGGTGTTGTAGCTGCTGATGGCACAGCAATGCTATCAGCAGTAATATCACCACGAACTGATAATGTACTTCCTACAAATTGTAAATAATTTCCACCAACTTTATTACCCAACAGTATAGAAGAACCAGTAACTTGTCCTGCGTTCGTTAAATGAAACTTAGAAGAACTTATTTCTATTAATCCATTCGAGCCACTTACATATTGAGTAGATTTTTCTCCTAAGAAAAACTTCGGAGTTTGTATATCAACTGAACTTCCACTCATAGTAACAGTTGGTACATTAATTTCTAAATCAGATCCACTTATCTTTCCACCTTCTATAAGAACCTTTGAACCTGTAATATCTCCGCTAGCCTTTACATTAAAATTAGAAGATGATATAAACATATCATTATCAGTAGCAGAAGAGCTAATAAAAAAACTATCAGTATAAAAAGCGTCATCACTTAAATTAAAAGCAGCAATCTTCCCGCCTGTAAATAATACTTTAGAACCAGTTATTTGTCCACTATCTTTTAATTTTAATATTTCACCAACTGCAATTTGACCTTCACTTACTGTCAACCCACCAGCAGTTCCACCGGATAATTTTAAAGCTGATGCTGATACTGCTCCGGATGCTTTTACATTAAAGTTGGAAGAAGATATAAAATAATTGTTGCCCGTAGCACTACCACTTAAAAAGAAATTACTAGAATAAAGAGCATCATTTGTAATATTAAATCCACCTATGCTTCCTTCATTAGCAGTAACCTTACCACTCATTACAACATTACCAGAATTGTCTAAATGAAAATTAGATGAACTTATTTCTACATTGCCATTAGAACCACTTATATATTGATCAGCACTTCCTAAGAAAAAGTTAGAAGCACTCATAATTAAATTGGTATTATCAAAAGTTATTCTAGCTCCGTCTGCATCTCCGATTAAAACATTACCAGTTCCGTCTACATAAAATCCTTTGCCAGTTGAAATTGATGTTGGCCTAGGATTTCCAGCAGCAATCTCACCGTAACCTCCAGCTCCACTACTACTTATCCACAATGTATTTGCATCTAATTTAAAATCNTCTACATCAATACTAAACACAGAAGCCGTTACATCGATATTTTCAGAAGATATTGAAACAGTATCTCCATCAAAGTAAATATATTCGCCTGCTGNAAAATTTCCAATACCAAACTTATAAACTCCATCNGTATCTTNACCAAAAATNACACCATCTAATTGACTTTTAATTAATGACGAACCACTTCCCATTTTTATAATTTGGTCAGCACCACTCATAGTNANAGATGAATNACCNGNNCCAGCTGCTAAACTATTATCTTTAATTGTCCANCCNCCTATNTNACCATCCGTAGCAGTAATAGACCCACTTAATATCATATTGTTATTAACAGTATCTAAATGAAATACTGACGAACTAATTTCTATATTACCACTAGAACCACTTATAAATTGTGAACCGGAACGACCTACAAAAAATGCATCTGCTTGTACATCAAATATACTTGGATTAGTTCTAAACTTTAATGAACCACTTTGACCAACTAATTCTAAACCTACGCCATCATAACTGTCACCGCTATCTGGCCAAACAGAACCACTATAAATCATAAAACCATATTGCCCACCAAGACTTGCATCAGATGCGCTTGAAAATCCTTGGTATCCTACAGAACGAATGTATCCAGATCCACCTACCAGTTTTCCTGTTTCGACTGATTTAGCTTCAGCACCACCGAAATCAATACCATCGCCTTCCTTATTACCAACAAACATATTACCTTTTAATACATTATCCGTTCCTACTATAACAAAATTAGAACCATCAAAAGTTATATTTTCTAATACAACTGCTGGCTGTTTATCCGGATCACCTGCTTTATTTCCACCCCTATCATAAAAATTTATCATAAAGTCATATTGAGCCGGTCTTTCGAGAAAATTATCTGGCATCAATTGTAAAAAGTTAACATACGATGGAGAAAATCCTGTAGATACTGCTGGAGATACTGAAATATCAGATATATTCCATTCTCCATCAAATATTCTAAATTGTACTATCGCGTCTGTAGTTGTATTTATTGCAAAATTTTGTTCAACTCTATCCACATCTGTCCACGAGCCAGTCAATTCTCCAAAATCAGAATCCGACATATCTAAATATCCAATTCGTTTTCCATAATCAGTCCCTTCTAAAATTTCCACAGGATTTACAATATCGGGTGGATATCCCAAAGGTTGAGTTGATTGTGGAATATTTGAACCAGATATGTATACTAACATTAAAGCTCTATTCGTAATTTTATCTCTNCGAGCTACTGCATCAAACGAAAGTGTATAATCTACATTTCTTTTTAATTCAAAAGAATAGGTATCTCTTAGTTGAAAAGTGAGTTGCTTATGGTCACTGCGAATTGTAGTGCTATCTATTTCGCCATCTGCGTCTAAAGAGTGAGAAGGTTGGGATAAACTTCCCGATAAATATATAGAATCAAATAATGTGTCAGTTTCCTCAAAGGAGTGACTTACTACACCAGTTCCATCTGATAAACCATCCATAGAACTAGCAGAAACTATATAATACTCATCAATTTCTTCTGCGCCAGTTTTCCAACCATCTATTCCACCAAAGTACCCTGTTCTAATTCTACTGCCGTGTTCTGGTATATTAACATTAACCATAACTTCTGGTGGCTGTAAAACAGTTCTGGATAATACTGACGGTTCTCCAGACTGCCCTCTCTGCTGACAAATAATTTCTGCTTCATATACTTCTCCAGAAAAAGTTCTCATATTTGAAATAGTTATATCTGCTACAGATACGGTATTTGTCATATCAAAAGAAGAAGAAGGTGGAATATAATATTCTACTGTGCCAGTAGCAGAGAAAGGTAAAATAACTTCATTTCCTTCTCTATCTGGAAAAGAATATGGATTTAGAGTTCTCATACCCGCACCACCCAAAAGCAAATGATCTATCGATGCAGAATAATCATTAATCGTTGGAGTTGCGTCAATATTATAATTTGTTCTAAGTTCGTCAGCTGTCAATGCTTGTTCATAATCTTCAAAAATTACTCTACCATTAATATATTTAGTTCTAAATCTTGCATCTCCTTTTATATTAATTGCATACGGATACTCAACAGGAGATTTTTTATCTACAACCTTACTGCCCATATCACTAAAAGTTTTATCAGTTATTCCTTTCATAACAGAATAATCTGAAGTCTTATTAATAGTCTCAACAGTATTAATAGTTTTCTCAACTGTCTGTTGAGCTGTTTCTTGTTCTTTATTTTTATCTATATCAGATAAATCACCTTGTAAATTAGAATCATCTTCTATCCACTCACCGCCATCAAGTCTGCAATCCTCTTTAGTCAAATTTTTATCAGGATTAATAGAACAATATCCAGATATAGGGTCGGTTATATTTCCTTGATTATCATTTAAAGGGTCGCCGGATACTGTACCCAAATCTGCAGTCGCTAGTGTTCCAAAATTTGAAACTTCAAGTCTACCATATACCTTTTCAGAAACAGTTAATCTAGGATTAGTATAAAACCTAACAGGTGAACTATTAAGCTCAGCAGTATTAATTTGAATATTTTTAGTAAACCTTAAATTATATGTATCTCTCCACTCTTCTGGTATTTGTTCTACTGTTGAAAAAATACTTGGACCAGCAGGGACACCTCTCAGTTCAGCTACAATTATCATTGTTGCTATACCAGGTTCAACATCGTCATATACTTCTACAGAAATCGCTCTAGACCTTCCCTCCTTATAATCTTCCGTTCCTATTGTTACAGGTTCATGATAAATACTAAAACCCTTAGCGTCAAATATATCTATTTGAAATTCAATGCCAGGTTTTAAATAAGGAGTGGAATCAATTAAAAATGCTGTTTTTCCATATGGAAAACTATCTGGAAAAGGCGTACTATCAAGTCCAGATAAATTTATGTATCGTGAAGATTCAAACTCATCTATAAATACATCTATATCCTCTAAATTTTGTAGTACATTATGTCTTTTAACTATGCTCATTACATTCCTATGGATTAATTCAATAATAAATATTAAATTTGTTTATTTTAATATTTATAGTATATACATTATATGGAGATTATCGGTATGAAAAAGAAATATTCATTTACTATAGATGAAAGCCTTATGGCCTGGTTTAGATTATATGTTAAAGAAGAAAGTACTACTATGTCGGGTA
>NZAS01000067.1 GCA_002686195.1 Candidatus Pacearchaeota archaeon
AGGTTCTCTTGGAAAAGCACTTATAAAAAAGTTAAAAGAAATAAATTGTCAATTAATAGTTTATAGTAGAGATGAGGGTAAACAGGCCTTATCATTTGGCAATGACCCAAGTATCATTAGAGTTATTGGTGATGTTAGAGATTTTAAGAAACTTGATGTTACAATGAAAAGACATAAACCAGATTATGTGATTCATACAGGAGCGTTAAAAAGAATTAATGATTTGGAGTTTTATCCAGATGAATGTGTTAAAACTAATATATTAGGTTCGGAGAATGTAGCTATAGCATCAGAACATAATAAGATTAAAAAATGTATATTAATATCAACAGATAAAGCATGTCAACCAGTTAATGTATATGGTTCAAGTAAGTTTATAGCAGAAAGAATATTTACTAATTATGATTATAATTCTACATCCACTATATTTGCTTCAGTTAGATATGGTAATGTACTTGCTAGTAGAGGTTCTTTTATACCAATATGGATGGATTTATTGTCTAATGGAGAGAATATTAAAGTAACTGATATAGATTGTACTAGATTTTTATTTACTTTAAACGATGCTGTTGATACAGTTTTGAATTCATTATATTTTGCACAAGGTGGTGAAGTTTTCATACCAAAAATAAATTCATTTAAAATGAAAAATGTAATTGAAGCGGTAAGAATAATTTCAAATTTAGATTTGATTCAATATGATGAAATTGGCATGAGACCTGGTGAAAAATTTCATGAAGATATGTTAGCTAAAACAGAATTGAAATTTACGATGCAACCATCGGATAAATTGTTATGTATTCTTCCACAATATACACATAAAAAACATATATATGATACAAAATACGAAGGATTAGAATTTAATTCTTCATTATATAATAATGATAATATAGATGATTTAATTGATTTAATAAATCGAAGTATTAAGGAGGCTAAGTAGTGAAAATAATACAAGAAAAATTATGGAGTAAAGCTGTTGAATTAATGCCTCGTGGCACACAGACTATGAGTAAGTGCCCCGACCAATTTGTTGATGGTGTTTATCCAAAATTTGTAAGAAAAGCTAAAGGAGCATATCTATGGGATATTGATGGCAATAAATATTTAGATTTTATGTGCGGTTTAGGTCCAATTATATTAGGATATAATCATAAGAGAACAAATGATGCTGTCATTAATCAGATTAAGGATGGTATAATATTTTCATTACCAACTCTTTTAGAACAAAAATTAGCACAATTGATAGTTGACACAATTCCTTGTGCAGAACAAGTTAGATTTGCAAAGAATGGTACTGATGCTGATTTGGCTGCGGTTAGGATAGCTAGATCTTATACAAATAAAGAAAAAATTGTAAAATGTGGTTATCATGGATGGGGTGATTGGCATGGAATAACATTAAGACCTTATGGGATACCAAGCTCTTTAAAAGAAATTATTGACGAATTTGAATATAATAATTTAGATAGTTTAGAGAAATTATTAAATAAGGGTGATGTAGCTGGTGTCATAATGGAAGCACAAGCATTAACAGCACCTGAACCTGGATTTTTAGAAGGTGTTAGAGAATTATGTACTAAATATAAAGCTCTACTTATTTTTGATGAAGTAGTTACAGGCTATAGATGGTCTTTGGGTGGAGCACAAGAATATTATGGTGTAATTCCAGATTTATGTTGTATTGGAAAATCGATGGCGAATGGAATGCCTATTAGTGCAATAGCTGGTAAGAAAAAATATATGCAAGAATTAAATTATATATTCTTTTCTATGACATTTGGTGGTGAATGTTTGTCGTTAGCTGCATCAATAGAAACAATAGAAGAATTAAAAGAAAAAGATTTTGGACATATATGGAAATTGGGTGATATGTTTGATAAAGGAATTAAAGAAAATGCTAAAAAATATGGATTGAATATTAATTTTGCTGGTAGTGCACCAAGACACAATTTGACATTTGATGAATCATATGAAGATCCAAATGGTATGAAAGCTTTGTTTTATCAAGAGATGGTTAAACAAGGTATATTGTTTTCTAATGTTTTATATATTCAGTTTTCTCATACAGAAACAGATATACAAGATACAATAAATTCTTCTGATAAAGCTTTTAAGTTTGTAAAGGATAATATTAATAATATAGAAAGTGTGTTGGAAGGTAAGAAATCTATTGATATATTTAGGAAAAATACATAATGAATGTAGTTTTGATGGGGTATGGTTCAATTGGTAAAAGACATACTAATAATTTGATTGAATTGGGTTGTATTGTTAGAACAATAGATATTGATGAAATAGATAATGTTGATTATATATTAAAAGATAATAATTTTGATTTTGGACTTGTTTGCTCACCGAGTTATTTACATCTTGAACACATATTGAAGTTAGTAGAAAATGGGATAGATTTTTTTTGTGAAAAACCACTTTATTCAAAAAAGGATTTGGGGTTATTAAATAAAATTCGTATATTAGTTAATGAAAAATCTTTAATAAATATGGTTGGTTGTAATCTTAGATTTAACTCAACAATAAAAAACTTTGATTTTTCAGATACTAAAAATATTAAAGTAGTTTTTGGTTATGATTTAAAAAAATGGCACAATGATGGAAAGCATTTAGAATCATATAGTGCAAATAAAAATATGGGTGGTGGTATTTTGTTAGATTCTATTCATGAATTTGATTACATATATAATTGGTTTGGGAAGATTAAACAGATAAGTGGAATTAAAAAGAAACTTGGGGATGTTACGGTTGATACAGAAGATACAGTTGATGCAGAAATTTTATTCGAGAGTGGTGTTATGGCAAATGTTCATCTTGATTATTTACAACCAAATTATACAAGGTATTTTGAAAAAATAGTTGATGATTGGGGAACAGAAATTTATAATATAAAACCAAATAATAAAATGTATATAGATGAGATGATATATTTTATAGATTGTGTTAAATCAAAGAAAAGATGTATGAACGATATAAATGAAGCTATATATTTAATTGATATGTTAGATAGTATAGGTTGGGAGTTATAATGAAAAATACATTTATAACTGCAGAAGCTGGAGCTAATCATGATAGAAATGAATTTCAAGCTTTTAAGTTAATAGATGAAGCAGTTAGAGCTAAAGCTGATGCTGTAAAATTTCAGACTTATTCATCAGAAACATTATATTCTAAATATACTCCTGATTTTGCTGGATATAACAATATTACTAAACTAATAAAAGATATTGAATTACCAAGAAGTTGGCAAAAAACTTTAAAATCATATTGTGATGATAACGGTATAGAATTTATATCAACACCATTTGATGAAAAAGCTGTAGATGAATTATATGAGTTGGGAGTTAAAAGATTTAAGATAGCCGGATTTGAATGTACAGATCCAAGATTTGTAAAATATGTAGCGTCAACACAATTACCTCTTATAATTTCACTTGGTATAGGTACGAATTTAGATACGATGTTACAGATTAGGAATTGGATTTTAGAAGTAAATGATAATCCAAATATAACATTTCTTCATTGTAATAATGCATATCCAACACCATATAAAGATATAAATTTGGGGCATATGCAGAAAATGATGACATTTCCATTTGCTAGAATAGGATTATCAGACCATACTGAAGGTATATTAACACCACCAATAGCTGTATCTTTGGGAGCAGAAGTTATAGAAAAACATTATACTATTGATAGAACTTTACCTGGACCAGATCATCCATTTGCTATAGAACCAGATGAATTAAAAGATATGGTGGATAACATTAGATTGGTTGAAACTATGATGGGAATAAAGGATACAAAATATACAAAGAGTGAAAAAGAATTTAGTATGGCAAGAAGGTCAGTTATTGTAATTGGAGATGTTAAAAAAGGTGATGTTATAACAAAAGATAATGTAACAACTAAAAGACCTTTATTGGTGGATTCAATTCCAGCTGAAGATTATTATAATGTTTTAGGTAAACATTTTATTAAAGATTTAAGTGATGATATGATATTAATGAATGGTGATTTTGAATGAAGATTGCTTTGGTTTCAAAGAAATCATTGTGGTCAGATTTAGTATATGAAAGATTAATAGAAAAATTTGATTGTAGTTATTTTAATGATGATTCTTATGAAGATTTTTTAGTTCAAGCAGATTGGGTTTTCTTCTTTCATTGGTCTAAAATAGTTTCTGATGAAGTTTATAAAAACAATAAGTGTGTTGTTATACATACTGGAAATTTGCCTAAAGGTAGAGGTGGTAGTCCACTACAAAATCAAATATTGGATGGTATAGTAGAAACAAAAGTTAATGCAATAACAATGGAAGATGATGTGGATAGTGGAGATATTTATTGTTCATTACCATTAACATTACAAGGAACTATTACGGATATTTGGTTAAGCATAGCAGATAGGGCCTATGAGTTAATTAAAAATTGTGTTATTAATAATCCAAAACCAACAAAACAAGAAGGTGAAGTTCAACAATATAAGAGAAATAAAAACAATATGTTACCTATTGACTCTAACGATATAATTGATATACACAAATTTATTCAGATGTTGGATGGAGATACTTATCCTAGTGCATTTTTAAATGTTGGTAATTATAGATTAGAGTTTTCGCGTAGTAAAATAGATGGTGATGAAATATTAAGTGATGTTAAGATAAGGAGAGTTAATGAGTAAAAATATTTTAGTATTAGCAGCTCATCCTGATGATGAGACATTAGGTTGTGGTGCTACTATAGCTAGATTGTCTGATGAAGGACACAATATTCAACTTTTAACATTTACAGATGGAGTTAGTTCAAGAGATACAGATGGTAACCGAAATAATGTTTTAGGTAAGGTTAAAAACATATTAGGATTGTCAAGTTACTCTTACGGAGACTTTCCTGATAACAAAATGGACTCTGTTCCTCTGTTAGATGTTTGTAAGTTTATTGAAAATAATGTTGACACCACACCTGATATCATATTTACTCACCATAGAGGTTGTTTAAATATAGACCATCAAATAGTTTATAAAGCCACGTTAACAGCTTTTAGACCTCAACTTGGAAATAATATAAAAATATTGTCTTACTATGTGCCATCTTCAACTGATTATAATTCAATGAATTTTTTTCTTGGAAATGTGCACTATAATGTTGTATCTTATAAAGATATAAAATTAAAATGTTTAAAAGAATGTTATGACGAAGAAATGAGAGATTATCCACACACTCGAAGTTACGAGAATGTTGAAAATTTGATGAAAGTGTGGGGTTCAGAGGTTGGTTTGGAGTATGCAGAAAAATTTGAATTAGTTAGGGAGGTTTTATGATAATAGGTAAAAAAATAATATTAGAGGTGCCAGAAAAAAAACATTTACCCAAAATGTTAGAGTGGAGAAATAATCCTGAATTTAGACAATACTATAGAGAATATAGAGTTTTAACTTTGGAAGATAAGTACAAGTGGTGGAATGATAAAATACTAAACGATGATTCTTGGCAGTTTTTTGTGGTTAAACCACTCGATAAGGATATGATTATAGGTTCTATTGGTTTAACATATATTCATCCTATATATAAATCAGCCGAATTTTCTATAACTATTGGTCATAAAGATTATAGAGGTGGTGGATATGGTTCGGATGCTTTAAGAACTATTATTAAATATGGTTTTGAACAATTAAATTTAAATAGAATTTGGTGTGAAGTTTATAGTAATAATGATGCTATTGATATTTATCGTCATATTGGTTTTAAGGATGAAGGGATATTAAGACAAACTGTTTTTAAAAATAGTGAGTATTTAGATTCATATGTTTTAGGTATGTTGAAGTCTGATTATGTAGAAATAAAAGAAAAATTTTAATGGAGTTATCACAGAATGAGGGGGGGGGATTATAGAATGAAAGATATAAAAGATATTTTCTTTTTCACACAAGCTCGTACAGGTTCAACAAGAGTTCCAAATAAAATGTTAAGACCATTTGGTGATTCATGTTTATTCGAGATAGCTATACAGAAAATGTTGAAATCTTCATTAATACCAAAGGAAAATTTTTATTTGTCTATTATGGATGAGGAATTGTTTGATATTGCTAAAAAATATGATGTAAATACTTTTAAAAGGAGTATAGAGTCAGTTCAAGAACCAGTAACTTTGCAGAAAGTATTTGAGTGGCATGATAAAGTAGATTATAAATATTTTGTTTTTATTAATGCATGTAATCCAATTTTATCTATTACAACGATTGATAAATTTATTAAATCATTTTTAGAATCAGATAGTAATGGAATGTTTGGTGTATTTGAAAAGACAACATTTTTATACGATTCAAATCATAAAATGTTGAATGATTTTTATGGTGATGATAAATATCTTGCAACTTTAGAAACAAAATTTGTTGAAACTACATATGAAGCAGCACATTCATTGTATGCAGGTAAAATAAAAGATATAAATAATGACATTTATATGGGAACATTTAAAGAAAAAGGAAATCCAGAATTTTTTGTGGTTGATGAGATAGAATGTTTTGATATAGATTGGCCTTGGCAGTTTGAAATAGCTGAAATAATGTATAAGCAAAGGAGTGATGTTATATGGTAAAAAATATTATAGAAGATAATAATATCTATTTACGAAAATTAAATTTGGATGATGATTTGAGTAAGTATCTTTCTTGGGTGAATGATAAAGAAATGACAGTTTATATGGAATTACGACATAAAGAACATTCAATTGATGATTTAAAAAGATATATAGGAAGTCATTTAGAGTCAAACAATTATTTATGTGGTATTTTTAAAAAATCAGATGATTCACATATAGGAAATGTTTTGTTAAGTCGTATAGATGAAGATAATAAACATTGTGATATTGGAATTTTTATAGGTAGAGAATATTGGGGATACGGATTTGGTAGTACTGCAGTTAATTTACTGTGTGAATATGTATTTGATACATTAAAATTAAATAAAATTATAGCGGGCGTGGTTAAAGAAAATGTGGGTTCTAAAAAATTGTTTGAAAAATGTGGATTTGTATTAGAAGGAATAGGTAAAGAAGAATTTAAAATTAATGATAAATTTTTAGATGTGTTGTGGTTTGGTAAGATAAATACTGGAGATAGATAAGTTATGCAAAAAATAACATTTTGTATACCAAGTAAAAATAACTGCAGATATTTAAAAGCTTGTATACCATCAATAAGAAAAAATTCTTATAGAAAAGACCATGATATAATTGTATTTGTCGATGAGGATACTGATGGAACTGTAGAGTGGTTAGAGTCAGTTAAAGATGAATATAATATACGATATATTGTGAATGATACAGATGGATTATATGGTATTGGAAGAGCATATGATAAATGTATAGAAGAATCAGAAACAGATATTTTTATGATATTTCACGCAGATATGATGTTAGGTAAAGATGCTGATTTNGAAGCATTTAANTATCTTGGATANAAAGAAAGTNGTATGTNCNACAAGAATAGAACCACCGTTACATCCAGAAGGACCTGAGAAAATAGTTATTGATTTTGGGATGTGGCCCGAACCAGATGTAGAAGAGGGTTGGAGAGAAAAAGAATTTGATGAGTTTGTAGAAAAGTCTAAGGTTGAGTATAAGGATAAAGTAACTCATGGATGTTTTGCACCATGGATGATGTACAAGGATGAGTTTTTAAATATTGGTGGTCATGATGAAAGATTTAGGTCAGCTCGTGAAGATTCAGATGTATTTAATAGATTGGTTTTAGGTGGATTTGAATTGATACAAAGTTGGCAAAGTTTTGTATATCATCTTACTGCGAGAGGTGGTCAGTTTCAACATGGGAAATTAACAAAGGATCATTCTCAAAAATCTGAAAGATGGCAGAAATTGATGGCAGCATCTACAAGAGAATTTATAAGAAAGTGGGGTGGTTTTGTAAATCATGATCCTTTAATGTTACCAATTATAGCTCCAAAATATAATATTGGATTTGTTATAAAAAACTGTACAATAAATCATATTAAATCTTTAGAACCTTGGTGTTCTGTTTTATATGCTGATTTACCACAAGAGCATATTAATGAATATATACGAGAAAATCAACCAGATACTCTATATGATTTATCTAAACGAGTGGCTTTACTTTTAGATTTTGATTTTATAGAAATGGATGAGGCTGAGAATACAGAACAATCTTCAGTAACTGATCTATCTGGTAAAGCAGTAGAAGAGTCAAGTGGGTATTGGTTATCTACAGAAACTCATAATATTTTGATTGAAGTTGATGGTAGTAAAATGGAAAATAAACATTTAGAATTTATGCAACAATTGCCATATATTATAAGAGATACTAATGAAGTAGGTAAATTTAGTTTTGATATTTTTGATATCACAATAAATTCATTAAACTCACATGAGAAGGAGTTAATAAATGTCATTTAAAGATTATATTACAGAAGTTCCAGACTTTCCAGAAGAAGGTGTAAACTTTAAAGATATATCACCATTACTTGCTGAGTGGGGAGTGTTTGATGAATGTATTGAGAAGATGGGTGATTTAGTTGGTAAATTACCAGACTATTGGATTGGTATAGATGCTCGTGGATTTATATTTGCATCAGCACTTTCTGTTATGCATGGTGGTGG
>NZAS01000068.1 GCA_002686195.1 Candidatus Pacearchaeota archaeon
AAACAGACGACGATATGGACGACATACTTGACCCTTTGCTTAGGCAATATCCAAACCTCCCATACAGCATAGACTAGGAAATGAAATGAAAATCACAAGAAGACAACTAAGAAGACTTATAGTTGAAGTAAGCACCTGGGAAAAGGGTGAGTATGATTATACAGACGCATCAGGCCTCGGTGCAAGACTTGGGCTTTCTGATAGCGGAGCATCTGATGATCTTGACAACGACGGTGATGGCGAGGTAGATGAGGCTGACGAGAACTATTTTCTAATGGGGGGAACTGTTTCTGAGCTCATTACGTATTTGCAAGCGCTCGATGGCGGGCTCCCTGTGAGCTGCTATATTGGAGAAGGTGCGTATCTTACTAGAGAGACCACATGCTCCTTTGCCGTTCTTCAGCCAGGAGATGGAACTGAGGAAGTTGAAATAACAGCACCGACATTTGCAATCATATGCGAGTCATAAGCACCCGACGGGTGCACTGGAGAAGAAATGAAAATCACACGTAGACAAATAAGAGCACTGATCAAGGAAGAGCTGAATGAGGTCGATTTACCAAGGTCCTTGGGTCCACGTCCAGGCGGCTCGCTAAGCCCTCTTGGGAATTTGGCAGAAGATATTCTCTCCCTGATAAAGAATCTTACCGGTCAAGTTGACTTAGACTTCGGCGATGACCCCATGACAAGAAAAGATATTATTGAATTTGTACTGAAAATGCTAATAGAAGAAGAGCCTAGCGCTATGATAGCTGGAAAGGTTTCTCCCACATGGGCTAGAAGAAAATATGCTGGAGGACTTGATCCTGGTGCGAAATTCTAAATGAAGGTTACTCGATCGAGCACCCAGGTACGTGCTCATCTAGCACCCAGACATGCATCCATCGAGCACCCAGACATGCATCCATCTAGCACCCAGACATGCTGTCATCGAGCGCCCAGCCCATCGAGCACCCGGCATCGAGCGCCCAGACAACGCGTAAAAAAGGTACCCATCGAGCGCCCGGCATCGAGCGCCCGGAAAAATGCTAGTGTCACACTGTCATCGAGCAGGACACGTGGTCAAACCTATAGGACAGACTGTCATCCCCCCTGACAACCTGTCATCCCAGTGACAACCTGTCATTGCTGACAGCGGATCAGGAGGATGTGCTACGTGTCCCGGCAGGTGGAGCTGCACTTAACCCCCGCTGACACTGAGACGTTTTGTCCCATTTTCGTGTACATCGGGTCGCGGTGTGGTAGGATAGAGATGTAAGGAGAGAAGAGAGGTGTAGGTTGGATCATCCACGAGTCCGGGTCCACGTGAACACGCTGCGGGAGATTCTGCGGGAGCAGGAGCGCACGTCGAGGATGGCGAGGTCTGCCTTCCAGCTGTCGTCGCTGGCCTTCCTGTTGGCACTCACGGCCTTCTTCATAATGATTATCGAATGAGCGAGAGAGATCGATCGGTGTGCGAGGGCGCACTCAGGGAAATCTGGGAAAGCCTGGTCGACGAGTGTGGTCGAATCCGGGACGGCACCAACAGGTACCCACGTGAGATCGACAATCTGGTGACCATGGTCGACCTGGTCGAGGGCGAGCTACAGCATCGACTAACCACCCAGGAGGCGCGGATCAGCCAGCTCGAGGTCGAGTGGTCGACCACGGTGGAGGAGCTACAGCTGTGGAGAGACCGGGCCGGCTTAGCACTCTTCACGACCGCACTGACGGTGCTCTTCCTCTCAGCACTCTTTTTGGGGGCGACGGTATTCTGATTAGAGAGAGGTTACGAGTGGGAGCTGACATGGTCACCCAGGCGGTGGTCGGAGTCGTGCTGGGGTTGGGAATCCTGGTGGGCACGATCAGGCGAAATCGACAGATCCGTCGGGACATGAGCGAGAAGGAGTGGGAGCAGGTGAACAACGTGATCGACATCAGCACACACTTCAGAGAGACCCGTGAGGAGGTGGAGTGAGCGACACCAACTTGACCATTGGTGACCTGGTGATCGAGTGTCACTACCATTGGCGAGGTAAGCTGGGGATCGTGATCGGACACGAGACGGTGCCACCGGGTCGTATACTATACCGGGTGCTACTTGGAAATGGTCGAACCAATACCTACGTGTCGGACGAGCTACGGCGTGTAAGCGGGGGAAATGTAGGGTAGAATAAGGGAGCAGGAGTCCCGTAATGGCTAGCTATAAAATCTCAAGGAAGCAACGCAAGGCGATTCGAAATCAGATGGGGACCGCTCGCTCCTCAGGTGCTGCCCCACCCAAACCGACGCGACAGTGGTCCTTCGTCCCAGGAGACCTGGTGCAGTTGAATCGCAGGGGAGCAGACCAATCCCATCAGGATAAGGACACCTGGGGGGTGATCGTCGCTCCGTATGGCGATGGTGACTACTTCACGGTGATGACGCCCAATGGTGGATCGGACTGGCACGGCAGCTGGATGGACAGGGTCCAACAGCTGGACAAAGTTGAAGAAACTGACCCCACGGACGTGTAGCTTGACCATATGTATAGTACAATAGGCTCAGGACGAAAAAACCCCTAAGGATAAGGAAAACCCATGGATATCAAAACTTTCCAAGCTGTTGCAACCCGCCTCCCCGCGGATGTATCAGTTCTCATTCGTGGCCCGCACGGCATCGGTAAGAGCCAGCTGGTCGCCAAGGTGGCTGAGCTACGTGAACAGCCACTAATCGATCGGAGGCTCTCACAGATGAGTGAGGGAGATCTGGTTGGACTTCCGGAGCTGGTGGACGGCGTGACCCGCTTCTGCCCCCCGGACTGGTACGCTCAGGCATGCCGTAATCCTGTGGTCCTCCTGCTGGATGAGATCAACAGGGCAACTCCGGAGCTCCAGCAAGGAGCCTTCCAGATCGTGTTGGCCCGTGAGCTGAACGGTCACAAGCTCCACCCCGGTACCTTGGTCTTCGCCGCTGTCAATGACTCGGCTGAGTATCAGGTGAACGAGATGGATCCGGCTCTGTTGGATCGCTTCTGGGTGGTTGACCTGGACCCCACCAACGAGGATTGGTTGGCCTGGGCAGCTGATGAAGGTGACATCGATCCGGTGGTCATTGACTTCATCCGCCACTATCCGGCCCACCTTCGGTTCAAGGGTCAGGTCGAACCTGGCAAGCTGTATCCCTCTCCCCGGTCCTACGCACGGCTGGATCAGACCCTTAGGTTCGCCTCCATGGCACCTTCGGAGGTCGCCGGTGGGGATTCCCCAGACGGACTCTACGCCCTGGCTCACGGCTTCCTCGGCACCGAGGCGGCCATCGCCTTCCGGGACTTCGTGGTGAACTACGAGCTGCAGGTCTCGGCCGAGGATGTCCTGGACAAGTGGGAGAAGAACCGCAAGCGGATTCTCAAGCTGAACAACGATAAGGGCAACGGCCTCGCCGCCAAGGTGGTGGAGCACTGTCGGACCAATGACTGGACCGTTGAGCAGTGCGCCAACCTCTCTGAGTGGGCGACCGGACTCCCAGGTGAGATGATGGTCTCCCTCTGGAATGGGGTGATGGATACCAAGCAGGTCCAGAACATCACCAAGCTTCACAAGTTCATGGGTCAGGCGGTAGTCGAGGCGGTGCAATCCGCTCGGAACGTTTCCTGATTCGTCCTAGCTCCTCCCGCGTGTAACCCGCGNGGGAGGAGTGTATAATATAGGTAGGAGGTACACATTGGAACCAGCAACAACGAAAAACTCAGGCACTGCCACTGACCTTCCGGTCGGCCCAAAGCAGGCCACGGATCAACAGGTGTCGAACTTCAGNATGGATGCCCACATGGTCGCCCTACTGCTGAACGAACCTTTCTTCTCCAGCCTGCTGGTTGGGGTGAATAAGGAGTCGACTGAGGCGATTCCCACCGCCGGTGTCACCGTTCGAGACGCTATCCCCTGGCTGTACTGGAACCCCCGCTTCGTGGCCGCACTCAAGCCGGCCAAGGTGAGGGGTCTGCTCAAGCATGAGGCCTATCACCTCATCTTCAAGCACTGCACCTCTCGGAAGGTCGATCCCCACATCATCTGGAACTGGGCGACGGACCTGGCCATCAACTCCCTGATCTCATCGGCTGAGCTGCCTGACGGCGGACTCCGCCCAGGACATGCTCTGGACCTGAGTCAGATCACCGATCCGGCCCGCCTCGCCAAGTGGCAGAAGGTGTCGGCCCTGATCGAGTCCCTCCCTCCCAACAAGGTGTCCGAGTGGTACTTTGCCAAGCTGCTGGAGGATGAGGAGGTCTCGGAGACGATCAGCGGCAAGGGAGAACCCGGAGGTGAGGGTGGTGAAGGCATCGGTCCGATGGACGATCACGACGGCTGGGGAGACCTGTCCGACGAGGAGAAGGAGGTGGCTGAGGGTCGCATCCGTCAGGCTCTGGAAGAGGCAGTGAAGAAGTGTGATGCCACCGGTCAGTGGGGCTCGGTCCCCGGTGAGGCTCGGAATCGGATTCGAGAGATGGTGAGCAATGAGGTGGACTGGAAGTCCCTCCTCCGGAGCTTCGTTGGTCGGACCCAACGGGCCAAGAGGTCTTCCACCATGAAGCGGATCAACCGCAAGTATCCCTACATCCACCCCGGTCGTAAGCGTGGACACTCGGCTCACCTGGCGGTCTACATGGACCAGTCCGGCTCGGTCAGTGACCAGGACATGGCCCTGCTCTTCGGTGAGCTGAACAACCTGGCCAAGAAGGTCCAGTTCACCCTCCTCCCCTTTGACTCCTCGGTGGACACCGCGAACGAGATCGAGTGGCGGCGTGGACAGAAGGTTCCACCCCAGCGATTTCGATGTGGCGGCACCAACTTCTCGGCCGTGGCCAAGCACGCGGATGAGAACAAGCACCGGTTCGACGGCTACATCGTCCTCACAGACGGGGAGTGCTCGGATCCTGGACCAAGCCGGCTACGACGGGCCTGGGTGATCGTACCCGGTCGGGAGCTGATGTTCCCCGCTCCTGCCGGGGACCTGGTCATCAAGATGAAGCCAGACGTGCAAGGCCGGTGATCCGGTGGTAGAATAGAGAGGTAAAAGGAGAAGACATGACAGTTCCATGGACGGTGATTACTGAGACGGAGGAACCCGGTGCCTTGATTCGAGACAGTCGGGTGATGCTGCTACCGATGGGCAAGGGCGCGGCGGAGCAGAAGGCGCAGGAGATAGTCCTCGACCNGGAAGGGGATTTCTACCCAGTGAGGGTGGTCGCCCTGGTAAAGGGTGGACCCTTTGAGGTCGTCACGGTTGACTCATGACAGTGGGTGACATCGTACGAGTCAAAGGCACTCCCGAAGACAGCCATATGAGTGGATCAGTCTGGCCTGAATGCTATGGGCAGATCGGAATCGTCGTCCAAGAGGCACATCGATGTTACGTTCCTGCCATGAAGATTATGGTCCTGGGCGAGGTTGCTGAGTTCGACTGGGATGAGCTGGAGGTGATCAGTGAATGTCGGTGACTTGGTCAGTGAGCGAGTTGGGCTGCGTCGAGCGACCGGTCTTGTTCTGGCCAGCTGGTTGGAAACACAGTCAGGGATTGGCATAGAAGAACAGAGGTTCGAGGTCCTTTGGGCTGGCGGCGTGATAGGCGAGCACATTGAGGCTCAACTGGAGAAGGCAAATGAAAGTCGGTGATTTGGTGATAGTGGTTCCCGGAACGGGAGACAGTGACGAAGACACTGGTATTATTGTTGCTCCCACTATGACTGGTCTGTGGATGGTGTTGATTGATAGTGTTGTCCATCAGCTGCTTGAAAGAGAGTTGGAGGTTGTCTGTGAAAGCGGGTGATCTGGTCAGATTCATCGGATCTCACCGTGGGTCGGACCCAGGTCTTCTTGTTTCCATAGGTCGAACTGGATGGTGTGATATTCTCATTTCCCAGGGTGTCGTAAATTGGCCAACAGTACAGCTAGAGGTGATCAGTGAGGTGGGGAAACTGAAGCCACCCATAACATGTAGCCCGAGTGTGTCTGTGGTATACTAGTAACACAAGGAGGCAACGGTGGAGCAAGGTGACCTGGTAAAATGGAGCTGGAACCTGGCTGCCGACAGCTGGGAGGATACGGTCTTTACCGGCGTTGTGATTGGCTCTCGATGGGCGAAGACAGACCGGGAGAAGGTCAACATCTTCAAGATGCTTGCCAGTGATGGCACACTTGTGGAGGTCCGGGAGGATGAACCCACACTGAAGGTGATCAGTGAAAGTCGGTGACCTGGTATTAATGAAGAGGGGTTACTCAGAACCTGGATTGATAATGGAGCTCGACGTACCAAAGGATCGGGATAGAATCTATTGGGTCTGTGTTTTCTGGCCAGATTACGGGATCTCAACAGAAAAGAAAAGAGATCTAGAGGTGATCAGTGAGAGTAGGTGACCTTGTAATGTTCTGTGATGGATTCACTGATGTGGAGCCTGTTCTTATCATTGAAACATGCTACGACTGTGCGTCTGGATACGGTGCGATAGAAATGGAAGACATTGAAGTTGCGCTCGTCATGAATGATTCTGGACAGCACTGGGTACCGTTCGATAATCTTGTTGAGCTTGACGAGGTGATCAGTGAAAGCCGGTGACATAGTAAGGTTCAAAGAAGGGATCCGCGCTCGCGCGGATCTGTGGGGCATTGTCATCGATGATAGTCCTTATCCCCCAGCTAGCTTTCTTGATATAAAAGTTCGTGTGATGTGGCAAAATAAAAACATCAGTCTGGTTCAAAAGGCGCGGCTCGAGGTGATCAGTGAAGGTGGGTGACCTTGTCTGCTACGCACACGATCGTGAGTGTCGAGGTCTTATCCTGGAACGACATGTGATCAGCGGGGACGTCCTCGTCCTGTGGTGTGATTCCGTCGGAGAGAAGTATGATACTGATCGCAGGACGTGGCATGCAGAGCATCACAATGTGGAGGTGATTAGTGAAAGCCGGTAATCTGGTGAAGCATCGGAGTAGTGCCGGTTTTGGAACCGTTGTTGACATTGACGGACTGCGCCATCAGCTCAAGATAGTCCTCGTTATGTGGGCCGACCAGAGAGGTACTAAGTATGAGCCCGTTAACGAACTGAAGGTGATGAATGAAAGTCGGTGATTTGATAGTACATGACTTCCACGGCAACGAACTTGGAAGGATTCCCGCCAGCAAACAAATCGGTATCATTACTCACGTGAGCCTGTGTCCATCTTGGGCAATCTCTTCTTCGGTCGTCTCGGTTCTCTTTGAAGATGGTGAGTATGATGTTGATGGGTGCGATTGTGAGGTGATCAGTGAAGGTCGGTGATCTGGTAAACTTCTACACAAGAGCCGATGCCTGGCAGGGATTCTACACAGACGCCAGTCCGGGTATCATCATTGGTGTAACTGATCTGAAGGCGGAAAACATTGTTGCTGATGTCTACTGGAGGAACGGTACCATCACCCGCGAGCACAGCTCGTTTCTACAGCCGCTGGAGGACGAAGATGAAGCACGAGGTACTTAGCTTAGGGCTCGGTGATCTGGTCATCATGAAAAACTGCGATGACACTTTGGGTATTGTTGTCGATCTTGAGGGAGCAATCCCGCATCGTCCGAACTCACGTAATCGGGTAGGCATCCTTCGGGTAGGCATCCTGTGGTCAGATGGAGATGGAGTTGACTACGAGCCTGGTGCCTGGCTCGAGGTGGTGTCTGAGTGATTATGAGGGTGGGTGACATGGTGCGCATTCGACATGATGCGTGCGTTGCACCGGTGTGGGTCGGTGTTGTCGGCCTGATCGTAGAGATCGAGCAGGACTTTGGCGAGGAGGTGTTGGTCTACCATTCTGTGCGAAATGGGTGCCGACCTTGCCTCTGGTGGGGAACCCAGAGTCTATCGATTATCAGCCGCAAGTCATCCGCGTGTAGGGTGAGAAAAGGTAAGGTATAATAAGGAAGTAAGGAGCCAACCCCCCATGAATGATTCACGCAAGGAAGAGATAGTACGGGATCTGCTTGTCAAGCGACCTCTCTCAGACTACAGCAATGAGGAGCTGTTCGACCTGAACCTCCATAGTGAGTATGACTGCCGACGGTACGTCACAAAAATCTTCTACCCAGGATATCCCTCCCTGACCTCAGGTCAGAAGGGCGGACTGTCTCGGAAAACCAACCGCCTGTGGCGGCGGATCTACGATGGCTACTTTGATGTGAGGACCCGAGGAGGTAGGGGAATCTACCTGGTCAACAAGGGATATGGGTGCGACCTTGGACACCTCTTCGCCCAGGACAAGCAGGAGGCTGAGTCTCTGGCAAAGCTGCTGTTTGGCTGCCTGGTGGATGAGGGAAGCTACAGCAACATTCGGATCACGTTTATTCGACTCGGCAGCTTGCACGAGCTCAAGGCTTTCAACCGAAAGATCGTTGATAATCTCAAGAAGGAGATCCAGGGTGCTAAGGACTCGATCATCCACTATCAGGAGAGGATGGCGCAGAGACAGAATCGACTCGACGCTCTCAACGCGGTTGAATCAAGTATCCTGGCCTCGGCACTCACAGACGTGCAACCCGAGAAAACCTAAGGTATAATAAGGAAGTCGCCAGGTTGCTGGCGGCGAAACCCCCAAACAAAGGTAATGTAGATGAAACTCGCTACACGTACTGATGGCATTGATCGAGGAACAAACATCCTCAAGGTTGAGGTGCCAAAGGAACTGAGAACCCGGATTCGTACCGGAATCTCTCACATGGATGACGCACTCGGCGGACGAGGCTTCACCCCATCGATGGTCACACTGTTCACCGGAACTCCGGGTGCAGGTAAGACTACACTCATGCTGGAGACGGCGAATGCTCTCACCGGGAAGGGAGCTGCGGTTCTCTTCAACACCGCTGAGGAATCCCTATTCCAGCTCAAGATGACGGTGGAGAGGCTCCGGCTTCGACACGGTTTCATCGCCGGGCAGGATGTCATGGTGCCGGACCTTCTGGACCACTGTGACGAGATTCGAGCGGCCAATCCGAAGAAGCCCTTCTTCCTGATCGTGGACTCCCTGCAGACCCTGAATGATGGGAAGTACGGAGCAAACCAGATGAACTCGAAAAGTGCTCAACGGTCTCTGGCGGCGATCACCGACTACTGCAAGGCACACTTCGTCAATGCCATCATCATCGGGCAGGTCACCAAGTCGGGTACCATGGCAGGTGCCAACGTGCTCAAGCACATGGTGGATGCCTACCTCACACTGGACGTTGAACGCAAGGACCAGGACCTCCTGGGATGTCGGGTTCTCCAGACTGAGAAGAATCGTTTCGGTGGCGCTGGTCACATCTTTTTCCTCGCTCTTCGAGAGAACGGCTTCATGGAGGTATCCCGGGTTTCGGTGTCCTAAGGACATCGCGGTCGGTCGGGTGGGATACCTTCCCTCTGGGTTGGACCCGACCGACCATTTTCCCCGGAAGAGATAGATATGAAAAGATTCAAGACCTACACCTTTCTGATCGGAGCCCATGAGGATTTCGAGGACATGGACCAGCTGCTCGACTATTTCGAGAATGCAGCTGCACCGCCTGAGGCACATCGACCTCACTCTCCAAATGCATCTGCTCACGAGTTCGTGGTGCCAGCTGGCCTGGACCGTGAGCTGGTAACTTACATCGGGCGTGGAATCGCGTTCAGCAATGACTGGTGCATGGATGGCACGTTCAGCTGTATCGTCGATGGAGCTCTGGACCCAACGGCGCCACGAGATGTTCACGGGCGTCCAGAGATTGATGACGACCAGCTTTATGGCGCGCCCGTGTAGCACCCAGCAAGTGGTGGTATAATATAGTTGTCAAGGAGGACAACATAACATGACCCTAGAAAGAATACTCGGAGACCTCTCCAATCTGGATGAGACAGAACTTCGAACACTGAATACCAATGTCATCGGTCAGCTCAAGCGCATCCGGCGTCAAAACTCACAGATCGCTCGGAACCTGTTCAAGGCCGGGGACACTGTCGGTTTCGGTGACCCAGGTGGACGTGGCAAGCGTGCTTATAAGTCCGGAACCATCGTGACGATCAAGCGAACCCGTGCTGAGGTACAGGTTGGTCGTGTAACGTGGACCGTTCCTCTCAACATGCTGGAGGCAGTCGGTGGGTGATCTCATTCAATTCAACGAGCACCGCGCGGTGGATCCCATCTTGCGCAAGGGAGACGTGGTGCAGCTCAAGGACCTGTATGACGTGGCTGCGGAGATCTATCCCGACTAGGCGAGCGAGGACTTTGAGTCGTTGATGGAGCTCGAGGGAGTCTACGGCCTGGTGGTGCGGATCTGCGCTAGCCTACCGGATGACCATCCCGATGCACCCGGTCAGGCGGTGTTCTTCGATGTGGCACTGCCTCACGAGTCCGGCTGGGAAAAGATCGACAACATCTCCATCTACAACGTGACCAGGTCGCCCGGCGCACGGTCCCGTGTAATCTGGGAGTAGCTGTGGTACAATATTACCACAAGGAGGTGCTATGAGCGACTATCAGGCAAGGTACGAGAAACGTCTAACTGAGGTCTCTGCCGCTTACGGTGTGAGTGTTGACCAGGCCAAGACACTACGTGACGCGATGTATCGGACGTGGGGTGAAGTCAGCTGCGACATCATGGACTGCTTCGAAACCGAGGCGGAGCTCGAGGCCGCATTTAGCGATGAGGCAGAGATGATTGCTGAGCTCACCCTCGACGCTGACCGGGTTACCACCTTCTGCCCCAAGCTGGACCTGGATTGGGTCTACAAGCTGGATAACGGCAAGAGGCGGATGGATGTTATTGCGTTGGGTGAGTCCATCCTGCGTGCAAGTCGAGTCTAGCTGTGGTATAATGGAAGCATAAGGAGGCTCCTGTGGCCAATAAAACCCGATTCCGACTCTACCCCAATGTTCACAAGTGCGCGTCCTGCGGTGAGCAGGTCCTGCCCGATCCCATCGTTTTCTCGAAGTGCTCCAGGCTGGATGGCACCTACGTCTGCGATAGGTGCTACGCCGATCACAACTACACCCTCGCATGCGAGGAAACATGCCAGCTGATGGATGCAATTGACGAGGAGCAGTCCTAATGTATGAGGAACATCACATCAAGGACGTCGTGATCGAGGATGAGAGCTCTGGGTTGAAAGGCCTAGACGTAACCATATATGTCTCCTCGAGTGATGAGGTCATCGTGCACCTCGGTAAGTCCATGACGATCCGAACGGACGAGAGCGGTGCGCTGGAGTTGCGAGAGGTGCTGAATGAAGCTCTGATCAAGCTAGAGAGCATTCGCTATGGGAAGGTCTGCGACCGGATGGAGGCACTCACTGAGGAGTTGAATCCGGTGTGGGACACGGCCGCCGACAAGGAAATCAATGAGGACATCGCTGGGCGTCGAGAGAGATCAGCGCAACAGCGTGTCGACCCATTCGATTCCAAGCTGGCAAATGATCCGGCGGACTGGTAGCAAATCGCGTGCAAGTCACGCGCTACTGTGGTATAATAAGGTTGTCAAGGAGGACAACATAACATGGCAAAATTCAGAATCGTTATAGAGAAGCTCGAGGAGGTCGAGGAATCGGTGGTGGTGGAAGGCATCATCCGCAACACGGTCGCTCGTCAGAAGGGTAAGTGCTTCGTTGCCACCCAGAACAAGCACGGCCTTTTCAAGCTGGGCGGAAAGCTGAAGGATCGAGGCTTCACCCGAGGTGAGCGAATCGCCATTGCACGTCGGTGCAAGATCGCACTGCAGGCCTTTCGGGGTGAGCAGGCTCCGGAGAGAGAGCTGGCACCCGGCACCGGCATCGACATCAACGACGTGCCCATCAAGCCGGTGGAAGGATCCAGCATGGCTGCAGACCGTCGGCAGGAAGCGCTCCGCGCATCGGTAGGCAAGTAGCATGGCAGGTCCAGTCATAATCACAGACATGGCAAGAACGGGTAGTGACGACCTTCACTGGAAGGCGAGCGGCACCTGTGGGAAGCGGGACTTCACCGCACAGACCATCCTCTACAAAGGGGCACCTATCTTCAAGATTCAGGGTGCTGGCTCGGTGGCTGACGGTCGGTGGAGCCGAGGGGAACGGGCTCGAGTGGCCCGTGTCTGCAGGGCCGCCATGATCGTGGAGCTGGGAGGTCTCGAGCCGCTGCTTCCGAGTCGGCTCCCCAAGAAGCGTGGGAAACCCCGCCGTCGCCGGGATCCGAACGTCAAGTATCATCACAGCGGCTTGCCGATGAACTCATCGATCTCAGCACTCAAGAGGTCACGGTGACTCAGATGTTCCTGTGGACTGCCACCATTCGAATGCCCAGCGGAGACGCCGTGGCCACTGTCGTGGCGCCTGACTCAGTTACCGCTCGAGCGTTGCTCGAGGCGCAGTACGGAGCTGGCAGCATCCTGAGTGGCTACGTCGATTGCGTGGGTCCTGTGGCTGCGTGACCGCGTGTAGGTCGAGGGCAGTTATGGTATAATAAACCATAACCAAGGAGAAAAGATGTCCCTCTCAATCAACCTAGTCCCACTCAAAAGCCGTCCCTACGTTCGGTGTCGCTTTAACTCCCAC
>NZAS01000069.1 GCA_002686195.1 Candidatus Pacearchaeota archaeon
TACGAGCCATTACAAAAATCTCCTTAAAATAGTAAACTCAAATGTAAATAGTAATAATTTTAAGTAAATACCTTAAAAAAACAAACTTGCAGCTAAGGGATTATTTTTGAGTCTCTCCAGAGCGCGCGATTCGATTTGTTTAACTCTCGCAAAGGAAATTCCTAGCCGGTCTCCAACTTGTCTTAAAGTCATTCTACCATTGGTGTAAATAGAGACCAGCGTGCAATTGTGTTCGTCGGAATAATCTATCCAAAAACGACACTTTAAATTGGGGCAGCCTGTGTCCGTCTCTACGCAGTGTTTAGCACATGTCATCAATCCTTCTTTCATAATTCTGGGAATTCCTCTTCTAATAAATCAAAAATGTTTTCTACTTCTCCCACGCTCAGCGCAAAGTCCTCCAGCTGCTGTTTTCCCCCTTTTTTCAAAATCTGAGATTTTTGACGCCGAATTTTTCCGACGTTTTTAACTTCGTCAATATAGCTCTGAATACGCTCATCGCCGTTAATATATCCCGTCACGATGTGGCGGAAGAAGTCGGACTGTGAGAGGTTGTCGTATTTGCATCGTACAAGCAGCTTGGCTTGTCGATGATCATTCTCTGTGAAAACGATACGCTTGGTTAGCTTGCCATAATCTATTTCGTCCATCACCACTTCCTCGTAGTGATGTGGGTGTCGCTTTCTTTAATGCCCGACGTGGTCTGTCGAATAAAACGGGCCCGAGTATGAAGCGCGCTTAGATCTCGCGCTCCGCTGTAAGAAAAGCCCGACCTAATGCCGGTCTCTAAATCTTGTAAGATTTTTTTGACGCTACCACGATAGGGCACCTGAGAAGACACCCCTTCATCAGATGCATAACGGCCACGCCATTCAATCTGTGCCTCTTTGCTGGCCATACCGCGGTATACCTTCCAGCGGAAGCCTTGGCTATCCTCTATAATCTTGCCCGGTGTTTCATCAGTGCCGGCCAATAAGGAGCCGCACATTACGGCGTCTGCTCCCGCAGCCAAGGCTTTCACAAAGTCGCCGGAGTTTTTAATTCCACCGTCCGCAATAATTTTTACGTCTCGGTCAGTTTGGGCGCAGTCCATAATAGTTTGCAATCCCGGTACCCCATGCCCTGTTTGTGTGCGCGTGGAACAGATGGAGCCTCCACCGATATTACACCGGACCGAATCCGCTCCCCAATCAGATAAATGATTGACCCCGGGTAGGGTGGCCACATTGCCAGCCATGAGGTGGAGGGTGTCTCCAAACTTTTCTTTGAGAGTGATCAAAGCCTCCTTCATCAAGATGTGGTGGCCGTGAGCCACGTCCACACATAAAAAGGATACGCCTGCATCGTATGCGGCGGCAGCACGTTCTATATAATCTCCATAGACTCCCACGGCTGCACCAATGGGCGCCCGTTGAGTAATAGCAGACGTCACGCCCACAGCAGCTTTGATTTTGGTGACCTGCTCATCAATTGAATTGTACCTATGAATAACGGCGCCGGCCCCCACGCTAGCCATTGCCACCGCCATTGGCGCTTCGGTAATGGTGTCCATCGGCGCAGAGAGAATGGGCATCTCTAATTTAAACCCCTTCCCCAAATCAACCGATATATCCACTTCGGATCTGGATCTGATAGTGGAATACTGAGGAACCAAGAGGACGTCATCATACGATAAAGAATCTTTCATTTCTCTTCGCTCTGCGGCTCCTCGGGGGGCGGTGGAGCCCTCTCTATGGGTACGGGAGCAGGTTGGGGCGCCTGTTCGGGCGGTGCAGGGTTAAATCGATTTCCAAAGTACTGTTGTAAGGTGACCATCGCGTTTTCATTGTCCGCTAGAACCCGAGTGTGCTTGATTATTTCATCAACCCACGCAGTGTGGTCCGGGATAGCGGCAGGATTTTTGAATAACATTTCTAGGGTGCCGTACGCCTCTAGGGCGCGCCCCTTTAGCTGCATGATTGTAGCTTCGTATAAAGTTTTTGACATCTTATTTCTCCTTTTCAATAAATTGTTTAATGTCAGTGGCAGTGTACCACGTTTTCTTATCTGGTTTTGATGGCTCTGCCATTTTTTTAAGGGTAGGTTTGGCACCTTTCTTTATTTTAAGCATAGAGATGGTGGGTACCCCCTTGAATTCTAAGGTCTTGGGAATGCGCGGATTGTCTCCCACATTGAAGGCAAAGAAATGAATATCCTTATATTCCTTAGCAATCTCCTCGTAAGTGGACTGCAACCCGTGACAGAGGTGGCAATTATTAGAATAAAATTTGATCACACACGTCCCATCTTCTAAGACGTCTCCGCGGAGGAGCTTTGTAAGGGCTCCTCGTGATAACCGTTCAATCTTCATTCGTATTCTCCTTAAGAAATGTTTGAGTTTTTTCAATACACATCGGACAAAAGAGTCTGACTGCTTCCGTCTCGCTTCGTATTACTACTGACCATGATTGTACCATATGTTTGTCGGTCTTGTCAAACGGGTCTTCGCATACGTTGCACTTGTCTGGAAGTTTATTGAATAGAAAAATTTTATCGGAGAGTTTTCTCTCCTCTTCTGAAGCTTTCTTATGTTTAAGCGCGCGCTTTTGTGCTCGATTCACTACATCACTCCCACGCGTGGGAAATCCGTATACGCGAAGCGCTTGGTGCCATCAAAAATAACGACTGCCGACGGAAAAGGCGCACTGTTCTCTCCATTTCCAAACTTGAGGCGCCCCTTCACAAAGAATAAGTCGTTGGCTTTCATTACATATTCATGCCAATACTTTGTGTCTGTCCGCGCCGGGATCAGCATCACGACAGTGGTGTTTTCTTTCAACGATTCTTCATAAGCTTTCTTAATCCAATCCTTGATGGCTCGGCCGTAAGGAGGGTTCACAAATACAACCTCTCCTCCCCAATCTTTATCTAACCCGTTGTCCTTCTCGGTATAATGTTTAGCTACCTTATAGTTCGAAGAATTAGCACAGGGGTCCAAAGTAAAGGGCCCGAAGCGCTTGTTTAGCCTGTCGAAAAAATGTTGTGGGGTAGCCCACTCCTTCGACTTTGAGCTAAACATTGTTTGTTGTGTTTGTTTGTCCATTGATTCTCTCCATTGATTTGTTATAATATTCTTCGTTCATTTCACACCCCACAAATCTGCGGTTGGTGTGAATCGCAGCCACTGCGGTGGTCGCAGAGCCTGCAAAACAATCTAACACTAAATCCCCTTCATTCGAATGCTTGTTAATAAGATCCTTAAAAAGGGGAAGACTTTTTTGGGTAGGATGAAACCTATCCTTACCACCCTGCAAGGGGTGATGATAAATGCCCTTGTCATATTTACTATTAAAAGTGGGCTTTGATTTTTTAATTCCAAGCAACGCAATCTCTCGACAGTTAGTTAAATAGTTTACGTTGCTGTTAATCGGTTGCGGATTTGTTTTAATCCACTCCACGAATCTAATCTGTTTAAACTTTTCGTTCTCTAATATTTCTTTGAGGGAAGTAATCTTCCACAAGTCAAAGAATATAATGCACGTACCGCTAGGTTTCAACACGCGATAAAAATGGCGCGCAAACAATTCTAATTGTTCCAAGGTGAAATTGCTATCCCAGTCCCCATACTTTGTTGTCACTGCGTACTTCTTGCCGTAAATGCTCCCGTACTTAAGAAAATCTCTCTTGTAGGTTTTGAGTTTTCTTTTAATGGCGCCCTTTTTTATACTTTCGTTTGTATAAAGAGAATTATCCTTCTTCAAGAAGTTTATCCACTCTCTGAGGGTTTTAAGACTCTTCCACTCCTCCGCCGTACGCAAGCTTGTGGCGCCTTCTTGGTCTTGTTTTGCTACATGATCTACCCACTTATCCATCCCGGAGTCCCGGGAAGTGATATAAGGAGGATCAGTTAAGATAAGGTCCACCGATTCATCCGGGATATCCGACAAAAACTGTAGACCTTCTTGATTAAGAAGTTTAATATTGCTCATTGTTCTTGGTACATCGTGTTGCGCGCCACAGCGCAGCTTTCAACCCAGAACTCGCTCCTGAAGACGAACGTCATTAGTATATCAGAGGCGCCGTCGACGTCAAGAAACACACACCCCTTCTGCTTTCTTTGAACATACCCTTGCAACCCGGCGGCATATTCTTGCTGCAGCAGGGGCGAATACTGTTGATACTTCTGGTGGGTCCAGAGCAGTAAGCGATAAATACTACCAAAGTCGTCTGTTGTTTTAATCTCCTCGTCTAACCGCTGCCGCAATTCTTCATCTCCGAACTGCTGTGCGACTTCCAGCACCACGGCGACTGCGGGCGCGTGAGGGGTGTGTTTGTGCGGACTGAGAACTTCTAATTGTTCTGCGGACAACTCTTTCTGTGGGATTCTCAGCGAGTGGAGAGGACATGTTGTAATATTTTTAACTGCAGTTCGGGATGCCCCGCGGGGAACAGACATTGGCTTGTACTCATTTTCCACCCACTCTACATACTCTGTAATGGTAGTTGGGTCACTATAAATGATCGGACAATCCTCTTTATCGTCATAGCCCGTGGCTCGGCCGGCCAATGACTGTACGGCAAAATCCACCTGCGTCACATCATTTTTTCTTTTTCGTTCGAACATAACGTCAACATACTCATTGTTAAGGGTGGCACCCATCGCCAACATATTTTTAGCAAGAACAACAACAGGGATAGGGGGTCGCCGACTGAACCATTTTTCTTGGCCTGAGTTGGGGGTACCTAGACAATTTTGTAGATCTGTATCTCCTGCCGTCTGTTCATTCAACTCCACTATTGCCACATCGTAGTTTCTTTCATCCCCGGGCTGCGGAACCCCTTTCAAGACTCTATAGCCTTGTGCTTCTAACCCTCGAAAGATAGACTTTGGAATCCACTCCTTGGCTGAGCCAACGGGAAGGCGAAGAAGACTAAAGCCGTTCTTCTCTTGCCTAAGACAGGGGCTTATAATTTCCTCACAAAGACGCGACACATCTAGGTTGCTTTTTAGGGGCCAAGATGCTTGAATCTTTTCGTCCTCTATCATTTCTTTCATACCATAATAGTTCGGTCCCGGGTCCAGCACGACCCTATTAACCCAATCATAATCTTGAGTGGCCAAGGTCTCGGCCATTGGGGTTGCTGAGACAGTACACACATGTACATTGCTCACCTCCCATTCCTTGGGATCTTTGGAGAGATCAATCCCCCACAGAGCCAATACTGCATCCGTCACACTCTGCGCGGCCGTTCCGTAATGAGCTTCATCTAACATCATCAGGCTATTGTCGAAGATCACCGGTGTGCTTTCCCACCCCTCAACCTTAATCCTTCGTGCCCAGTCCTTTCTTAACTCGCGACGAGCCTCCTCGGTCTTGCAATTATCCCAGTCTTCGCGGCACTTCTTTGCGTTTTTAAGAGTTGTTCCCATCGACATACGCCCGACAAGGACACGCGCAGGTACTCTCGCCTTTGTTTGTTCAGCGAGGCTTTTGTCAGAGGGACATTGAATAAACAGCGAGTCCTTCACTCCCAAAGATTTCTTAATGACAGGGATGCGCAGCACTTCTTCAACGCACACCATCGCCCCAGTTTTTCCCACTTGGGTTTGAGCCATAATTTGAGAATATGAATTAAAGCTCCCGTCTTGGCGCGCCGAGAGGATCCCGGCTACAACTTCAATGGCAGCTCTCATTTGATTTTGGTGCCAAGGCGCCTCAAAGACATCTTCAAAGGTACCCTCCTTCATATCTTCAAGACGTTTTTCTAGTATTACAAACGCCCCTTCATAAGTTAGCGAAAGTCCAAACAACTCTTCCGTCAATAGCATCGGCGGAATGATCTCTGTCTTGCCTACATCTTCCAACCACTCCTGTGTTGCGCACGTTCTATTCTTTGGAGTCATCTTACTTCAACTCCACCGGCGCGCCGAGCTTCTGAATTTCTGTCCAAGTGATGTTGGCGCTGAGTCTCGGATCTTTTTTCTTGAGAACGTCCGGAAACTTTTTCTTCAACTTTGGAAGCAAAGTATCGTACACTGTTTCACCTCGCATCCGCCAGCTTTCTGCAAGCCTGCCGCCTTCAAATCTATTATAATAGTGTTCAGGGTATTTTGCAAGCTTTTCTTCAAATAAATATCGCTCTTGTTCTGCCCACGTCTCCTGCACTGATATACCCGTATAGGATCCCTTAGGGGTTGTAGCAATCGTTGACTTATATTCTACGGGTTCGCCGGCTTGATTAAATGCATCCGCACCGGAGAAGGAGGCTGCCACACGATGTCCTAACACCGTGGCGGCATAAATCTCCTTGCTCCTCGCGTAGCTGAACGGGTCTCCCCACCCTTGCTCCTCACATAGCTGTGCCATTCGTTGATATAGCATGCGATATTCTTGCTCAGGCGACATCCGTACTCCCTAGGGCTCCATCGCCCCTGTCGCTAATCGTAATAGGCTCGTCATATAAACGGCCGTCTTCTTTTTGCACAGGTCGGAACGCTACTACCGGTATCATCACCAGTTGTGCAATCTTATCGGCAGGCTTGATGACCTGTAGTTGCTTGCCAATGTTGTGGAGATTAATGAATACCTCTCCATCATACCCAGAGTCAATCACACATGCTCCCACGATTAGGCTGCGCGTTGCCGCTACACTTGAGCGGTTCTTAACTTCCAGCATGTATCCGTGGGGAACTCCAAAGCGCAACCCCGTAGGGATGACCTTGCTTTCGCCTGGTTGAATTGGGATGTTCTCTGACGGTTCCGTCGGAGAATAATAGACATCCAGTCCAGCGTCGGAGGGATGCCCTCGGGTGGGAGGATGCGCGCCCACGCGCACCTCCGCATACTCTACAATCATTACTCTTCTCCTGTAATAAGGTTGAAGTTTTCCGTAATCTCGTCAATATTATACTTACCCTTATACAAACGGAAAGCCTTGACTGCGGCACGAATTTCATCCGTGTTGAGCCACCCGTTCTCCTTAAATTCCGTGCGCAGGTCGCGCTTCTGTTCCTTGTAGGGTTCGATACATTCTTCAATAGCGTTCAGTGAGCGGATGTATTCCTTCACGTAGCGCTTCTTCTCTTCATATGTGTTTGCCACATTTACCTCCTTGGTATTATTACTATAGCAAATCTTGGCGGCTGTGTCAACTCTTTTCTGTAAAATCAGCTCCAAAAACTTGGCGCATAAATCTTTCAATGAGTCGGTCGCGCTCCTCCGCTGAGTCGCACTCTGCAAAGGCATAGTTATACGTCACCTTTTCCTTTTCAATTTGCTTCTGGAGTTGGAAAATCTCTTTCTTCATCCATTTAATCTGTTGCTTATAATTTTTAGGGACCGCAATGTTATATTGTTCTGCGTAGTCAAGAAGAATAAAATACTTTTTCTCTTCGAACGCATTTTTTATTTTCTGAAAATTTGCCGCGGCATTTTTTTGGGCTTCCGCCGATAAAGAAGGATCAATCTTGTCAGGGTGGAGGACCAAAGCCAATTTTAAAAATACCTTTCGAAATAAATCGTGCAGCTCTTGTTCCTCTCGGGATATTTCATGAGTGGTGTCTAACGACACGTCTGGTTGCTCCTTATCCCGAACTATCAGAGAGCCGTCTGGAATATCATCGGGTTCTTCTTCCTCCGGTGGCTCGTCGGGGGTACCAAACAATTCATTAACACGCTCGGCGTTCTGAGAAGTGAGTTTGGTAATGTCAATGTTGTTGCGACTGCAGTAGTCTTCGTAGTGCAATTGGAACTCAGCTGCACACTCCTTACTAATTGTCTGGACTACCTCGCACTCCTCATATAAATAACGAAGTTGATTGATAATCTGTTTCCACCGGAGTTTGATCGCAACGCCCACATTTCTCCCCCCTACTCAAACTTGAATGTAATGTCTGCCCTAATACGTAGGCTGGGAACGTGAAGATGGTTGGCCATATTGTGGCGGCGGCACTCCTCGGCATCTAAAAACCAGTCAGCATGCCCTTTCTCGTGCACGATGTCTAAAAAGTATTCTTCACGATGGCCACAATTGGTAGCCATCATTCTATAGATCTTCTGATTTAATCTCTCGACTTCTTCGGCATCTGCTTTAATCTCCTCTACTTTCCCCCAGCCCATCGAGCTAACGTCATGAATCATTAAGGTTGCGTCAGGGTCCACGTACCTATGTCCTTCGGAGCCGAAACTAAATAGCACCGCTCCACAAGACATTGCTTTTCCCTGCGCAATTGTAGCCACTTGTACCTTGGAGTGTTTAATGTCAGAGATCATCGACATTAAACTATAGACTTGTCCTCCATAGCTGTCGATGATGATGGGAATAATAGGCTGTCCACTATTTTGTGCACGAGCCATCTCGTCAGAGAATGCCTTGGCCGCAGGCTCATCGAATTTTCTTACACGAATTACCACAGGCAAGTCGTCTATAAGTTTGGGCTCTTTTAAGAGCGGACTAAAGTATCTAATTATATTCATTGTTTATCCTCTATCTTTAACATTGTGATATATTTTTGCTTCTCTTTAATAATGCGGTATCCTTCGGTGTGCTTGACGATCTGGGCGAGGTTCTGGATGGACCAGAGACGGCCGGCACGGTTGAGGCGGCCGGCCGCATTCAAACGGTCTGCGCACTCGCGCCATGTTATTTTATCCCAAAGCTTCCACGCCGTTACATCTGCAATAATTCTGCTTTCATGTTTGTCTCTTCTCAAGGAGCGGTTCGGGCCCTCTTGAAATCCAAAAGGAATTGGTCCATAAATCATTCCTGCTTCCTTCTTACGCATCAACCCCTCTCTTGTTAAACGACTTGTGTTCATGTTTTTATCACGATGATGCGCTTTTGAATGACAGGATTCACACAACGGCACTGTTTGAGTGCCGCCGCGCGACTTAGGCACAACATGGTGATCGTGAAAATATTTGTCTTCACATCCACACTCAAAACATGTATTCATAATGTGACTCCTATCCTAGTAATCTAAAGGTCTTCCCGATGGCATAAGTGGAGAACCCCCACTGCTCATCATATTTTAAACGAGCCATGTAAGGGCGGTTAAGAAAGATGTTATCTTTCTCTGGCTTAACGCCCCAACATCTAATCCTTACGGACTCGTTGTTGCTGTCGATTGTTTCCACAATCCAATAGAGTTTGCCGTTCTTTGTCTTCTTCGGTGTAATCTTGCGTGGAATAAACCAACACACCTGCAATTCGGGATCGAATTCTGAAATGGGAGGGATAAACTTGGCGCGCAGGTGGTCTACGGTTTCTTTGCTGATGACCAAATTAATAGGAAACACTCCTGTAAGCTCGGTTTTAAATTGTATCACTTCTTCTTCGCTGAAGTCTCCCTCTGGTCTATATAGCTCCACGTTCTCATTGAATCTCTTCATACTCTTCGGCCGTTCCACCACACATGCACTCCAAAAATGTTTGCGGCCAGTNAACCGGTCGTCTATCAGGCCGTCCAAAGCCCCGGCCCNGGCCAAAGCATCGAGTGATTTCTTNTTAAGTTTGCTGTAAACAATTTCCTCCCGGAAGAGGAGATCCTCAGCGCCACTAAATGGACGGTGGTTTAAAATCTGTTCGATGGCGGCCATCCCCAAACCCTTGATAGAGGTGAGAGGCTGAATGAGAGTCTTGCTGTCTTCGCTAATCTCCCACACCACTCCCGACTTATTAATATCAAGAGGAGCAATCTTGTAGCCGAACTGTTTGGCCACGTTAATTGCTTTCTCCTTCCGGCTCTCTGGTTCCTTGTCNAGGAACGCAGCCATCCACTCTACGGGATAATATGTAAATANCCAAGCNCACTGATAAGACAACATACTATAGGAAACAGCATGAGACTTATTAAAACCGTANCCTGAAAAGTATTCAAAATTNTTCCATAGAGTTTGNGCGCTGTCGANNTTGATGCCCTTCTCCGNNCACCCNNCNATNAANTTGTCATAAATNACCTTCTTTGTTTNNGCNCNCTTCCCGGTTCCNTTCTTNGTNAGAACNTTTCGGAGCAAGTTNCCNTCNTCNAGNGNNAAATCTTTTCCNAGNGTNTGNGCNATNANTGCNATCTGNTCTTGNAAGATCAAGAANCCAAANGTTTCTTNTGTAANNTCTCTGTACNTCATCAGTTAAATACTGGATGTACTGTGGATTTTCTTTTGCCTCCATGAACTCGTCATGAACACCGGCCGATAGGGGCCCTGGTCGATAGATTGAAGTAACCGCCGAGATGTCAATTAGATTGCGTGGTTTTACTCTCTTGCAAAAGTTTTGCGAACCAGTTTCTGTAAACTGGAAGATGCCAGCCCACTTACCTTTGTGAAAGACATTCTCATAAACCTTCTGATCATCTGTGTCGATGTGATCGGGGTGTAAGTTCTCGTCATAATACTGCTTGATATCATTAAACGTTGGTTTCTCGATATTATGGTGGCGGCGCAGGATGTGTTCGATGGCACCCTCCATCATCTTCAAAGTTGAAAGCCCCAGCAGATCAAACTTAATGAAGCCCAAGGGCTCAAGGTGACGTACGTTCTGTCCCTCGGACCATGGCGTCTGTCGCACCCCTCCAGAGTTAATAAGAGGCATGTGTCTATCTAATTCTTCTGCCACTACGATACCCCCTGCATGGCGGGAACACGAGCGCACCTGTCCGACGAGGCCCTCAACGTGAGCCTTCACTTGAGGATACTTAGCCAGATATGCTTGAAGCGACGTTGAAAACTCCATCACTTCTTCCCATGTGGGATTATAAACGCCCGCCTTGATGCCGTGTTTTTCTTTTGCCATCGGCATTGCTTCGCGAAGCATCACGCTGGTGACAGTGTTTGCTTCGGTGAAGGGGATCTCATACGTTTTTGAAATATCCTTGATAAGAGACCGTAGTTGCAGCGTGTTCCAGTTTGAAATAGGAGCCACAGTATCCTTCCCCCACATCTCCATAAGCTTCTCTTTCAGGAGCATGCTATCACTCACATCGTAGTCGATGTCAGGGTAGTCAGTTGCGTCGGCGCGCAGAAAACGCGAGAACAAAAGACCATGCTTGATGGGATCGATCTGTGTAATACCAAGTACGTACGCAACCAATGAGCCCGCAGCCGATCCTCTGCCGGGACTAGATAACATCATGGTGTTGGCCGCATCGGCAATGGCTTTCATTGTTAAGAAATATTTTGAGAAGCCGCGATCATTAATAACATCCAA
>NZAS01000070.1 GCA_002686195.1 Candidatus Pacearchaeota archaeon
TGTAGCATCAGGATCCATAAATCTCATTCCCTGTTCACCAAAAGAGAATAGAATTGCACCACACGACATTGCCTTTCCCTCAACAATAGTTGCAACTGGAAGCTCAGCGTGTTTTATGGCTGATATCATTGCCATAAGACTGTAAACTTGTCCGCCGAAGGAGTCTATTGTGACCGGGATTACCTTCTGCCCTGTGTTGTGCGCTTGCGCAACTGATTCTTGAAACTCTTTTGCTGATTTCTCATCAAACTTATTCACCCTAATAATAATAGGATTGTGACGAAGATCAACTTCTTTAATTAGCGGCGATATGTGTGTTGTCCATTTCATATTTTTTCCAGCTCAAGAAAGAAGTTATAGAATTAGCATTTGCTATATCCGCATGACTTACATGAAATACAGCCTTCTTGATAAGCTAAGCTATTTTCAGAGNCACAACTACTNCATANCTTATTTCCNCCNGGNNNTANTCCNTTNNTNATATANTTNTTTANNACTCTAGCAACAACNTTNGAAAATGAAAATAGATCNGNATTCTTGGTCNCCNTTTTGAAGNTGCTCACANANATANTNAACNGGNGCNCCATGCCNNAGCGCNAGTGAAATNGTTCTNGTNAANGANGANTNNTTTGGATTNTCAAANACCTTNACNANATTNTTAATNANNATCTCNTNNCCNTTNTCACCAAANCTTAGGTCATATATNGANTTCATNGTCTTTCTNNNNTGTTTTANAATNACACCNNTNCTNTANTTTTTNGGAATNTCAATATACTCNGANANACCNCCNAGGATCTCATANGGCNTANTNNNCATNAGCCCAATNAGAATTGTCCACTTNTCACCNNTAATTGACACNTGATGAATNTCACACTCAAGCTCATTCGGGCGNTTAGGCGCTGAATGTGTTGAAAATGCCTNGTCATTATCTTNNTTATTTACAAGAACGCCCGCTCTTGACCCTTCGCGATAAACAGTGAAGCCCTTGCAACCAGACTCCCAAGCTGCTTCATATATCTCTCTAACATCTTCTGGAGTGGCAGTTTCTGGTAAATTGCAAGTCGAGCTTATGCTGTGGTCTATCCATTTTTGTGCTGCTGCTTGGATTTTTACTCTTTGCAGCCAGTCAAGATCGTTTGCAGTTGATCCCCAGAATGGTGATTCCTCAATGTTATCATTTCCTGACACTTCCATCCATTGTTTTACGGCATGGTGATATACGTCATACTCTACCCACTTATCACCCATATCATCGACAAAATCAGGTTCTATAGTTTCGGTATGTGTGATTTTGCGGCGGCGCGTATACTTGAGCATAAATGCGGGCTCAATACCTGATGTTGTTTGTGTTAGCGTTGAAACGCTTCCGGCAGGTGCTGTTGTTGTAAGAGCAATATTTCTACGACCATGAGACGAATATATTTCAGATAATTCCTGCGAGGCGTCTAGAAGCTTTTCAAGATGTGGATTTCCGATTTCTTTTGCATGATCAAAAACAGGAAATGTGCCCCTTTCTTTTGCCATGACACATGATGAAATGTGAGCATTAATCCCAAGCAGCTTGTAGATCTTTTCAATGATCCTAATAGACTCCTTTGACCCATATGTTATGCATAGCATGGCTAATGCATCGCCAACACCAGTCACACCAAGCCCAGTTCTTCGACCCTTTAGTGCCTGATTCTGAATGCCTCTCCACAGGTCTAGCTCAATTTTCTTAACATTTTCAGGCTCAGGATCGCTGTGTATCTTGCCTATTATTTTATTTACCTGCTCAATCTCAAGATCAACTAGGTCATCCATTAGCCTCTGCGACTTTTGAGTAACATCAGAAAACTTCTTCCAATTGAACCTCGCATAACTTTCAAAAGGTTTTTGAACAAACTTTGTAAGATTAATGACCATCAACCGGCAACTGTCTCGGCTGCTGAGAACTACCTCGCCACAAGGGTTGCTTGACACTGTCTTAAATCCGTCGTCTTCGTAACAGTCAGATATAGAATTCTTTATCACATTGTCCCAAAAAAATATCCCAGGTTCGGCCATTGCATGCGCTGAATCAATTATCTTATCCCATATCTCTGACGCTCGAACAATCTTTGTTATCTCTGGGTTGTCAGAATCTACAGGCCATTGTAGTTGAAATTCTTCATCATTCTGAGCTGCATTTAAAAACTTATCAGTTAAGCGAATCGAAATGTTTGCGCCTGTTACTTTTGTAAGATCGCGCTTGATATTGATAAATGTTTCGATCTCTGGATGAAGACAGCTGATTGATAGCATGAGAGCGCCGCGTCGTCCGCCTTGTGCTACTTCACGTGTAGAGTTTGAAAAACGTTCCATAAAGATGCCAATGCCATCAGTTGTACGAGCGGCATTTGACGTGGCAAGACCTTTTGGTCGAATGTTTGAGATATCGAAACCAACGCCACCTCGGCGTTTCATAATCTGAACCTGCTCTTGGTCTGTGTGAAGAATTCCTGCATATGAGTCAGCAGGTGAATCAATGACAAAGCAATTTGACAATGACTGAATTTGATTATTATTTCCAATTCCTGACATTGGACTGCCCTGAGGCACCACCTGCCAGGATGACAGTAACTCATATATCTCATCCTCTGTCATCGGATTTGGATACTTTGACTCGATTCTTGCAAACTCAGCAGCAAGTCTTCTGTGCATATCATCGGGCGTCTGTTCAAGAACGCACCCCTCAGCATCTGTTAGTGCATACTTTGTAACAAAAACTGCTGCAGCCAAATGATCTCCATTAAAGTAATTAGTGCTGGCTTCAACTGGCTTGCTATTTTTCATAATAAATCTCTGTCAAGCTACTTATCATTAATTTCCTTCCATTTGCTTCTTAAAAGCCCTTTCATTGACTCCTTGTCTGACGCCATCACTTCGTCAATAGACATCTCATCACTACCTTCTACAATAACAAATTTTGACATAGACGTATCCAGCTTGATTGGAAATAACATCCCATCCTTTCCTGCTCGATTTTTCGCAACAANCAATCTTCCCTCTCCTGAGGACTTCTCAGATGATTTTCTTGAAAGAGACAGAACGATATCAGAAACCATTGCCTTTCCATATGCCTCAGACATGTTTTCAAGCCCTATAACTGATGAATTTGCTGAATCTCTATGAGCCTGACTTGCTGTCCAGACAGGTACATTTAAATCCATCGCAAAATTTCGTATTTCCTCATAGATTGATTTTAATTCATGTCTTAGGCTTTCATGCTTTCTTGATGATTTCATAATATCAGCATAGTCGATTATGACAAGGCTTGGAATAAATGATCTAAGAAGTAGTTTTTCTAGATGGTTTCTTATTGTCATAATTGTTGCTGCACCCGTCGGAAATGACTTTATAATTAGCCTTCCGAGTTCCATGTCATCATACATAGATAGAATCTCATCCTTTCTATCTATTACATCATTATTTGGTATGCTGCAAAGATTTGAATCGTATCTTAACCCTACACATGTTTCAGACAGCTCAAGTGTATAGTGAACAACATTTTTCCCTATTCTTAGTGCCTCTGAACCCGCATGAACGAGAAAATGTGACTTTCCTCCCCCCGTGTTTGCGATAATAACACCTATCTCCCCTCTTCCAAGACCTCCGTTCAGAACTCCTTTTTTATCAAGCTGCTTAATTCCAGTAGGACATGTTGATCTCGAAATCTTGGAAAATCTTAGATTTGTATCTTCAAGAAAATCATGGCCAATAGATGATGGTGTTCCAACTGCAAGAGCATCTTTTATCACATCAATAACAGACTCATACCTATCTGTTGATATTAATTCAACTGCTTTCTCTAGTGCATCTTTTAATGCCTGCCTTTTGCAAAAGTCAAGAGTCTTATCCTTGACAAACTGAAGATCTCCCACGTCAGGATTTGACCTAATCCTATGAAGAAACTCAACTATCTGGTCTCTTAAAAGAACATCATGGCCCTCACAAAGCTCATCTCTGATAATTGTTACAAGCAGTGACAGTGTTGGAAATGCCTTATACTGCTCATAATAGTCAAAATATTTTTTTGTTAAATATTTTAGGTATCTTACATCAAAGTAATCAGATGTCATTACCTCAGATGTTTGAGCTGCCCATGTCTTATCTGTAAGCAAACACTGAAATATTTTCTCCTGGAATTGCTTTCCATACTGCTTGAAGTGTGCTGCTGATGTATTTTCGCTCACATCTTTTCCATATTCTTACATGCCAAAAACATTCTATCAACATTAAATGTCTGAACTCCCTCACGAATAAGGATTCTCATTGTCTTAATTTTATCTCTTACCGGCTCAAACATATCAATTCCATCATTAATCTTCTTTATCTGCGTTCCAGATAGATTTGCTGTGTCAAGTAATATTAACTTCCAATTTCTTATAATTACACTCTCAGATTCAATAATATTCAAATATGCCTTGACTTTACTTCCAGAATTGACCATATCTCTTGCATAATCGATGATGTCGCGTATCATAATGTCTTCACATTCACCTAAGCTTGGAAATCGTTTTGCCAGCGTTTTAAATCCGACACCTTTAACACCGCCAATATTATCTGCAGGATCGCCGCAAATTGACTTTGCAAGACAAAAGTTTTGCGGTGCTATTTTAAATTTTTCCCTTACCTCTTTTGATGTAACTAGCTTTTTCCATGTTGGGGAGAATATAATAGTATTCTTGTCTAGTAGCTGATAAAAATCCTTATCTGACGAAATTATTAGCTTTTTGCTGTCTGAATATGTGTATTTGCAAATATACCCTATCACATCATCTGCTTCACAGTCTGGAACATATAGCTGACATACAGGAGAATTGTTCAATAGTTCAATAATAAGTGATACTTGCCCATTTCTATTTTGTACAGTGTCTGGAAGCTCATCATTATAAAATCTATTTAGCTTTGCGGGCCTTCTCTTTTTCTTATATTCTGAATAAATTGATCTCTTTCTGGCTGACCCACCTGACTCCCATACAACAATTGTCTTTCTTGGATTGTATGTCTCAATCATTCCTGTCATTGAATATAGAAATCCTACAACACCTCCGACCTGCTCTCCTGTTGATGAAACAGCAGGATTTGCCACAAAATGACGAGTAAAAAGATTTAGTCCATCAATAATGAGAATTAGATCACGAGGCTCTCCCAACTTTTAGTCCTCTGGGTTATCAATTAAGATCTCATCTGAGACTGATCTCATTTCCTCATATGAGTCTACATCTATATCTGCATCGTCTAAGCTAAACTTTTTAACCATCGCTCTTTCAAGCAAGTCATCAATATATGAGCTATACTTAGAATCGTTCATAATATCACAAAACTCATTTTTTCTAAATTTTTTCTCTAAGACTACTTCACCGGTCTTTGTATCTGTTACAGATATGGTCTTCCAGCCGCCTGTTCCACCTAGAAGGATTTCCTTATCATCAACTGTCTCTGACCCATGCTTTCGTAATAGATCAAAGACTTGTTCATGTTCCTTAATGCCAACGCCAAAGTGAATCTCAAAATTTATCTTTCTAAAGGGCGGTGCAACTTTATTTTTAATTGTCTTAGCTGACACGTGAATTCCGATAACATCATCACCATCTTTTATCTGCTGACCCGCGCCGAGCTTTATTCTAGTTGAAGCATGAAAGGGTATTGCGCGACCTCCAGGAGTTGTGTCTGGATCTCCGTACAATGTGTTGTGAGATAGAACTCCATTAGAATAATAACAGTTAGTTCCATCAACTTCAATATCAGCAATATCAGTCATGTCATCGCTTCTGGTAACTTGGCACTTTAGCCACCCCTCATCTGTCATGACAAATACTTCATCTTGACCAGCTAGCTCAATTGCTTCAACCCAAGCGCTGGATTCACTATCGAAAAATCTTACTTGATACTTGTGCAAAGGCGATGATCTTACTAAAAGGGTTCCATCTTCTCTAGACAGATCGTAAGAAGCGGTCGCTGATTTTCTTACGATTTTCGTAATGTCTCTCCAGCACTTTTTCTTTTTTTCAAAATCGTACGATCTGATTTCCCAGCCTGACACTTCAATTGGTTCATTTAGCGGCATTGAGCTGAAGTCATGCCCCATCTCAGAAAATAATTTATCTAATGTTAAGTTCATTTTTTATCTGCTCCTTTATTCTGTTAAATGCGTGATAATCATTTTCGTTTATTGATTTCTCCCAAATATAGATCAGGTGATATCCCATATCTTTTGCATATTGTCGCTTAAGATAATCTCTTCTTTGAGCGGTTTTTTGCCACTCGTTTATAGGTCCATTAACATAGACTTTCGGATTGCAATGCCAATAATCTCCATTTACTTCTAAAAGGATATTTGTATCAACTATCCAAAAATCATATTCCCACTTTGAATTTGGCGACAGGTAATGCCACTGTTTGTAATCGATATCTTTATCTTCTAGCCATTCTCTAACATATTTTTCTGTTTTTGGTTCAATACCAAACATAGAAACTCTTGGACGCTGTCTGACATAGTCGATGTCTAGCTTGTTAAGAATATTTTCTGTTTGCTTATGCCCTCTTCCTATAAATTTTGCAATATCTTTATAGTGAACACCATCACCTGCTAGCTGAATTATCTTTTCTGTCTCTACACGCCTAAGGTCCCGTGGCAAAAACTTAATTGGGCCTGAAGTCATGCAGTGTTCGTGCTTTAGCCTTCTGTATACCCTTCCTTTGATCCCCGTTATACTCATAATTTCTTTGTCAGTAACATACTGCACATCCCACAGCTCTTTTAGCTTTTTTATAGCTTTGATTGAAATCTTCGTCTTCTTTGCTTCACTGATCTTTTTAGCTTTTTTGGGAGTACAAGGTTTTGAATTTCCTATTGCAATCTTTTGCTTAGTTAGCTCAGTATGTTTTCTACCTTTTCTCAGCTTAAAAGAACATTTATTAGAACATACCTTTCTATCTTCATAACCCTTCCACGTCTTGTTGGGTATTTCTTTTTGACATATAGCACAAAATTTTGTTTTTACTAATTTTTCTTTTTCTTTTTTTAAACATGCTCTACAAGTAGTCTTGCCCAATTTTGACTGCAATCGATTGTCGCAAATAGCACAAGTAGAATTTTTATTAGTTGAGCCCATATGTTCTATTATATCTTCTAAACTAGGTATGTAAAACTAGCTATCATCTATTTTCTTCTAGCTTCTACCCTAGTGTCTGGACTGACACACCCTATCTTTGTGCGTACCTGGTTCAAAATAACAAAAAGAACATTTTGATTTGCAATCACACCTGTTATTTTTCTCATTCCTTTTGATATCGCCCGGGCTTGCAGCCCTATTGATTCCTTATCATAATCACCCAGAAGCTCAGCCTTCGGAGAAGAAGCAGCAACAGAATCCCACACAATTGTAACCGGGATATCCTTATTCATCGCTTTTGCCTTCATTATTGTCGACTCAGCAATTGATAGCACTTCTTCAGTGCAGTGAGTATCGACATACACAAAGCGCTTCGACACATCGACGCCTAACATACCAAGATTTTCTACGCTTGTTGCATTTTCAGTGTCAATATAAACTACTATGCCACCCAATTTTTGAGTTGATGCAGCAATTTGTGTTGCTATATGAGACTTACCAATAGATGGCGGCCCAAAGATCTCTATGATTCTTCCCTCCGGGAGGCCGCCATCTCGTCTATTTGAACAGATATAATCTAAAAGCTTTGACCCTGTAGGGATCCAACGCTTAACATGTGTAGGTGATTCATCACATGACAGATTATATGCAACTCTGGAGCCGTGCTCCTTGTTGAGGGCACTTATAAGATCAGACGTGAAGTCTTTTTTTGACATTTTGCTTTCCTAAGAACAAGCTCTAATATTAGCTATTCATCATCAATTAGATCAGCAAATGCCTCATCAATAGACCCATATCTCGTCGAATCTGACGTTGTTGAAGTTGTGGCATTTTCATTAGATGAGTCTGTGGACGACTCTTCATCATCTTCGTCGCCCAGCCAGTCATTAATGATTTTTGACAGCTCATCATACGACTTACATTGAAACATATCAGAGGGATCTGCCATGTTGCTAAGCCATTCACTTGCCTGTGATGAATCTGTAGACAGCATTGACTCCTTGCCTCTCGGGCGTACTTCAGTCATCGACCACTGTCTTCCAGGCTGCTTTGTGCATGTTACCTTGATATCACGACCAGTCTGGGGATCTGTAATGTCCCCATAATCCTCATCAAGCATCAGCCCTAGAAGGTTTTGGTAAACTGTCTTTCCAAACCCCCAGATCTGAACACCTTTATCCTCTTCTCCCCTGACAATTACAGGAGCATATGTTCTCATCTTTGGATAGAGCTTCTTTGCTAGCTCATATGATTCCTTTTCTCCGTCTTCTCGTAGCTTTGTAATGAGCTCTTGAATAGGATCCGGATCATCAAACTGATATGGTGCGAGAAGACCCCTTTCGTTTCCAATATTGTAATAGAACCACAGCTCCTTAAAAGGTTGGCCATCATTATCAGGAAATGACAAAAGTCTAACTGTGTGTTCTTCCCCCTCCTGCGGCCTCCATGTTCTAGATCTATTCTTATTTGTTCCGCTCAATCTCTCAAGCTTTTTACGAATTGCATCAAAATCAACTGACATTTTAAAACTCCTTAGTGTTTAATTTATAGTTTTTAGTTCGCTAATGATATTATCTTAATTTATCTTAATGTTCAAATTTTATCTTTTATTATTTTTGACAATTCCCTTTGCAAATTTCTCAGCAGACGTGTACTCTCTTTTGGGTCCGTCTGGATCTGCAAGGCTGCCGCCGCCAAAAAATTTTGCCGCGGTTTTTGTTCTTTTAATGTGTTGATCTTTGCCGCTTCTTCTTCCTGCTGCATCTGTTCCAAGCGGTGTTATTACGCCGGAAATTCCACCTGTTACAGAGTATTCATCAATATCGTCATCATCTTCATGATGTGACTCATGCTTCTCAATTTGAGAGATTGACTCTCTTATGAACGATCTTATTTCACTTAGGCCTAAATAGCTTGGATCTTTTGTTGCCACTGCCATGTATACATCACCTGCAGTTATATCTCCCACATTAACTTGTCTGGCTACATCTACTTCAGGGTAATCTTGTCTAACAGCATCATCTTTAATAGGTGCTGTCTTCTTTTCTATTTTTTCTTCTTTATCAGCGTCATCACGAACATACATGTCACATGGGTTGCTATCAGCGTGGGTTGCATTTAATATTATTCCAAATCTTGATGTAGCTGCTACAGCTGCTGCACCTCTAATTGACGGAATAAAAAATGCACCGCGCTTAATAAAAAGTCCAACATATGATGGACCAATAAAGTTATTTAAAATTCTCTCTATACCGGTCATTGTTGTTAGTTTGCTTAAAATTTCTGCAAACATATTGACAACGTTGTCAGGAGTAACTCTTACTGCTAAGGCTTTCTTTCCTGCTGTTGGCCATGCTGCTAAGATTTCAGCAACAACTGGCTTCAGTGAATTTACCATATCAGAAAGCTCCTTCCTAATATCTGCTTTTGTGCTAAAATCTAAATTGCTTTCTTGTCTAAAGTCTTGACAAATTTTTCCTATAAACTCTCTAAACTCATCTTCTCCTAATTGTCCTGACTCTATAAGAGATGTCCCTGTTCGAGTCTTTAATATGTCATTTGCTTCTTTGCTTTCTTGCCTGAAGTCTTGACTGTCAAAAAACAAGAGTATTGATGATATTATAGTTACAATTCCTTGAACAACAGGATTTGGAATCAGATCTAGGACAGATGTCACTCCGCCGACGACGCCGCGTATCGCAGTCTCAATACTTATCTCATTTAAAAGGTTGATATCTCTTGGATCAATATCGTATAGCTCCATCATCGTTGGAAGACTATTCTCTCTAATTCTAAGATATGACCTTGGCTTTGAAAGTTTTCTTGTTCTCAAGGGCGTTACGTCATCAACAGATGTGCTGTCATATTCTTCACTGTGTGATTGATCACAAGATGTCTGGTCTGGGAACATAGTTCTATCAAACTCCTCCGGATCATATCCCCCTGCATTTTGACCAAGAAGAGATGAAAAATTTGCATCCGCTGACTGTGTAGGTGATCCTGAGTCTCCCTGATAGTATGGTCTTCTATTTCGACCTATTTTATAATAGTAGTCATCGCCGCCGCCTATTGCGCCGCCTACAGGAATTGCAGTTCCTCGAGATGACCAGACACCATCACCTGATATATTGCTCATAGATGAGGCGTATTTCTTTTTAAATTCTTTTGATTTTAAGCGTGACATCGCTTAATAAGTAGGCTATTACTTCTTAACGTAACCTATTTTTCTATGTGATTAACAATATTTCTTGCCTGCTGCAATGCTAACGCTATTGTTGGTTCATGTCCTACATAAAATCTATTTTCTTCAAAGTGAGAGCCTTGAGATAGCTGTATTGCTATCCACTCTTCTCGAGACAGCTTTACATCAAAGTGCTGGAGCAAGTATAGTGTTCTATGAGACATAGACATCTTAGCGATATCTTCATTAAACTTATAGTACTGTCCCAATTTTTCTCTATGCCAGTCGCTATCCTGGTCAATAAAACTATGACCAGTTAAGTCACCTATCTTGCCTAGACTATGAAGAAGGCCTACTCTTATAATTGATGTCGTATCTAGATTCATGTCAAACGTCTCGTTTAGAGTCTTCATGACAAGAGTGACACTAAGACTATTTTCAACAAGACCCCCTGGGTAACATCCCTGCTGATCCCGCTTCATTGACAATGGGCACATAACAATTCTTTCTCCCATTTCATCTAGCAGACTACTAAGATTTTTATCTTTCAAGCGCCCACAAAGATTTTCAAACTTCTTCCAATTTGATTCAATAATATCAGGTGATAACATAATTCCTCAATATATTTTACACAAACTTCTCAATCTTTACAGGAAATCTTTGTGATATTCCCCGTATTTTTATTCCTAGACTAACTATTTTTTTTAGTGAGTTATGACTTTCTGGAGGAGCGTCAACTATCAGCGCATCATGAATAACAAATATAGGAGATAAATTAACGTCCATTCTTTCACAATCGTCTAACAGCCTGCCAAAACCAAGAAGAGAGACGTCAACTCCTGTTGACTGTAAATAGTGATTTACATGAGATGAACTAGACATAATTTTTCTTCCGTATAGGTTCTCTATAAACCCATATTGATCATAAAATGATTTTAAATTTCTTTCAAGATCACCAATTTTAAAATATGATCTAATTAAAGATATTATTCTATCAGTATCCCGAATGGCTGGAAGCTTAAGAGAAAGATTTCTTGATGTCATTCCGTATAAACAGCAAATTGTTGATATTTTTGATTCATCTCTTGATAGTTTTCCACCAAAAACATTCTTGCTAATATCATCATATATGTCATACGGTGCTGATTTTTTAGCAACATCTAGTGCAATTCTTGGCTCAAGAGATACAAAGTCAATCTGGAATAGCTCTCCCCCAGTATATCTTGATGTAAAAATAGACCTATTGCCTCTCTTTAGCGTTAAAATATTTGGACCGCTCTTTATGGTTAATCTTCCCGTAACTGATTTTGACTGATCATACACAACTACCTGTGACATTTCATCACAGCGCGGTTTAAACTTTAAAAGAGATGAACTTACATTGCTATCATCACACATATCTGAAAATATTTTTCTATTTATCTTTGCTCTTTTCATCCCAGAAAGAACTTTTCTATTACTAATAAAGACATCATCATAGTATGAATCACTTATTTTATCAATTATCTCAAATGCCTTTTTTTTAATTCTGATGACATGATTCTTAAACTGATTGCATGAAATTGCATGTGCCCACGGAACTTTATTCTCACAGCCTGGCCTTAGTGTACTCCACATATTTTTTTGGCTATCTGTATCGAAGAGAGTAAGATTATCACCCAGTGCTGCAATAACTGACATTATGTCTTTTGACCTGGTATTATCGCCAACGGACCAAACGCTGTCTGGAATTGATGATATCCACACAAATCCATTATCATCATCACATAAAAGATGTCTATCTGTGCCTGTTATCTTTGATGATATGACAATCTTCATACATCCTATTGTAATTTCTAATTCTATCTATGTATCACTATTTGCAGATAGAGACCTGAGCTTTGGTAATGCGCTTGCAAGCGTATTTCTAAATGTCCTTATAGTTCCATTTGAAACAAATGTTAGGTCAAAGCTTGTGTCAAATTTTCCACTTGACAGTGTGTGATTTATGTTTGTTACAGTATAGAGGTTGTCAGCAGTCGTTCCCGTGTTCAGGTCAAAGAAAAATTGCTGACCGTATTCTATAATTGGGCATCCTAACATTGTTACACGAAGAGATGCAGGAATAACCTTTATATCCTCCATTGGAGTAGGCACATCAGCTGCAGTCTGTGATTCTTTTGATATTAAAGAGTTAAGCAAGAGTGCATCTCCAACAGCACCACCTGTATTTGCGCTTAGGCTGACACTTTTAATTGCTGTAAACTGTGATCCAAAATTTATATTTGGAACTGTCTGTCTAATTAAGCGTTTTATTGTCTCCGGGCTTGTTTTTGATATTATCATATTGTAATCTGTTGCATTTTCACTACTAGACGGGCTATCGACGTGTCTTTCATCCTGGCTGTGAGATAGAGCATTTCTACTTTGTCCTGGATCAATTCCGGCATCCAGACTACTCATTTCAGAGATAGCGCTATCTGCACCCTTTACAAGACTTGCTATTTCTGAGTCGTTTAGTGCTGACAAGAGAAACAGCTGATCCTCGTGAGGTGTTGCACTTTGATCAAATATATGAATTCTCAATATTATCTTTCCGCTGTCTTGGCCTGTTTCACTTCCTGTGCTATTGAACGTACGAGCAGGTAGAGAGTCCATGTAAAATTTAATATTTGGAATTCTAAACTCTCCTGATGCCGTGCCACAATTATCGCTTGTATAAATCTCTTTTAACCTAGTCTCTATCTCGCTGTTTATTATTTTAATTTCTTCCTGCGATTCTTTATTTTTATTAGATGATATTTCTGACCTTCTTTTGTACAAGGCTGTCAATCCATAGTTTATATTTGAGGGATTTGAAATAAATTCACGAATAAGTGTAAAGAAGCTTGATACGGTCATTGATGGGTTTTTATTGATCTGGCTGAGCATCTCTATTCTAAATCTCTCAATGTTTATAACAAACTGAGATATGTCAAACCTTCTTGCTGCTGCTGATTGTGAATTAAATCTATAGAATATCACCTGTGTTTCATCGAACCTACCTGATGCTGCCAAAGGATAGCCTACAAAGCTCATTATCAACTTTCCAAGTGAGACAAATTCATCATTTTCCAATCCTGCTCTTACACCGGGTGAGATCTCATCTATTATTGTCCTTTCATCTGGTAAAAATGGATCTGTCGCATCTTTATTTCTTAGTGCTGTTATTTTTGCCTTTAACTCCGACGCTATTGACTTATTCGATTCATTAGATGAAATTAGCTCTCCGCCGTTACCGTCTTCACCTATAAGCTTTGTTATTACTTCTGTCAAAGCATCAGTTCCTATTGACATTGATTGATCAGGCTGTGGAGAGATTATATTGTGAAATTCTTTAAATAAGTCTCTTGAAACAACTGATGTTGTTGATGCTGCACTTCTTAGATTGACAGTTATGTTCTGCCTTATTTCTCTTGATTGATCATCGCTTGAATCAGTTGCATCTTGTAATTTTTTTGACAGTATAGATGTTAGTAATGGCTTGAAAATAGAAACTGGCACAACATTTCCTGTTGCAACAGGAACATTTATTGAATCTGTTCCACCCCTTGATGCAAGTCTTAGCGAAATCTTTACTGTTCCATCATTTCCCATTGAATAGTTTGACGATACTGTATGGAATAAATTTTTTGTCTTCATGCTATTTAAAAACTTTCCAATTGGATTTCTTGAATCAGCACCACCTTCTGGGTGATTCCATCCCCACTCAATCATGACATTTGTCGTTCCAAATAGATCAATTGCAACAATTGGAGCTATGTCTGCAAGCCTAGACCTATCATGAAGTGTTATATTGACAACAGCCGTTTTAGAACTTAAGAGTGCCCTGCCAAGACCTTCAATCTTTATATTAATGCTATCAAGTGTCATCAGAGGCTTAAAGGGATCAAGTACACTTCCCGCCCTTCCAGAAAAATCACCTCTATTAATATCAGCGTTTATCAGTGTTTGCGGGCTTGTAAATAGCTCCATTCCGGCAGATGATACGGATGGATTTATTCCAAGGGCATCTCCTGATGCACCTGCAGAAATAGTCCCAAAAAATTCGTTAATTGACCCATTGTCAGGAAGGGCATCGTTCATGCCTATTCCATCATTTGGATCATTTTTTGTATTCATTCCAAGGAATCTCAAAAGAGACAACTGTCGTGTTCTTTCACCTAGCAAAGATGGAACAACAGACATAAATCTTAAATTTATAAACGGAACACATCTTGACATCTCAATTGTCGGTATTGCATTTGAAAATAATGATACGCTGTCTGTGTTTCGTGTGGGAATTCCCATTCTAAGGCTAGGAAATACAAATGCTGACAGTGTTGGATTTTTAAATCTATCGGGGAATGACGTAGACTCGTTAACAACTGATGTATCTAGCTGACTTTCAGTATTTGATATGCCGTCGTCTGTGCTCATTCTTTCTGACCTTGTCACATTCTTTATGCTGTCGTCGTCGCCATCCATGAAAAAACTCTTTTGTGTCTTTATTGCATCTTTTTCAAAATAAATTCTAACAAGTTTTTTTATATCGTCTCCTCCATCATCATCAAATTGACTTCCAATTGTGTTAAGAATGTCTGATGTAAAGAATGCGCCTTCTGTTGTATCACATAAAGCTTGCTGCAATAAAGATACAGTCTCTACATCTGTAGATGATACATTTGCTGTTCCGCCAGTAGCTATGTTTGCTGCGTTTAAAATTGATGCTGCATCTGAATCACCAGCTGATGCTTTTGTCATAAGAGATATTATGTCATCTCTTCCTGTTGAAGCAAAATATTTCAAAAGATCATCAGCTGCATCGCTTAGGAGATTTATTGCCACTTTATCACCTCAGGAGACTAAATACATCATTAATGTTTGTAGGGATTTTTATTATTGTTCCTGGTGGCACCTGTAATCCCCAGCCAATTCCACTTGCTGCTGCAATTACCCACCATAGATCAGAAGAACCATATACTCTTCCAGATATATGGTCAAGACGCTGGTTTTCCTTCAACGTTGTTGTGGTATGCTCAAGAACTCCTGACCCTATTGCCTTAAAGATTCTAGATGATCCCTGGCTTGTCGCGTATATCTTTCTCCCAAGTATCTTGGGTGTAAATGCATATCTTCCTGTTGCCATCGATTTATTCCTCCGCTATGAGATTCTTAATAGAGTTGTATGCTGATACGATTCCTCGTTTTCCTTCACTTGTATACTCTGAGCGTGATGCTGCACCGGTGTCGTCATACGGATCGCCGGCCACATGCTCCATCGCTCCCCCGACATTATAAATCGGTGCTCTATTAAATCCTGCGTGATCAAGACCGGGAGGAAGATCATGGATCACATCAAACGAAATAACGATCTTGCATGCCATTGGTGCTCGTGCGTTCCAGTCAATCTCCCAGGGAAATTCCATCCAGTTAAAGTCCAATGACGTAATTGCTCCAGCCAGGCCGCGTCCTCTAGACGAATTAAATGATTTTACTATTGGATTATTATCCTCTTTCATAAAGCTTGCTGCTGATGTTGGTGAGATATCAACTAAATCAGCTGATACTCCAGCTGCTATTGCTGCCTCTTTTATTGCAGCTTCGAGACCGGCTTGAACAGTTAAAGCTCCTGCTGATGAGAAGCCTAACACTGTTGTATTAAATAAAAAGCTTGGATTTGGCATAATATCTGCATGTGTTATGGCAAGTGTTTTACCTATCATTTCTGGACCGACACCTGGATCAACTATTTTCACACTGTATATTGTTCTTTTTTTATTTATATCACTCATTGGTCCAGAAAACGTTCTACTTTCTCCATCCCTGTTTACTGGAACAAGAGACGATACAGTTCTTGACCCCATTAGTGAATCAGACGAACTTTTAGACGGTGGGTTGAAGGTTCTTCCGAGTATCATAATTCTAATTGGTCGTGTTATTCTAAACCTTATTGCAGAGTCATCTTCTGTGATGTATCCGTTATTGTGAGACGCCCTAAGGTAGTGTATTCCAAACCTTCTATATCCCCGATCTCCAAGTGATGTTCCGCCAAAATTTATTTTTGATGCTTGCTCTGAAACTGCATCAATCCCTAGCGCGACATCAGAATAATTAAAGTACTTAGAGCTGTCGGGATCTCTCATTCTATCAAGTATTAGCTCTATTCCAATGGGATTTGCAAATCCATTAATTAAAAATTGAGACACGAACGATGTTACCGCTTTTCCACCTTTTCCGCCTATGTTTAGCAAACTAAAATTACCCATAGATGTTCCTAGAGGTGATCCAAACTGTGCATAAAACGCTGCAATAAATTTCTTAGATATGCTTGCAATTCCATCAGATACTGCAGCTATATTTCCACCGAGAGTACCTATATCAGATGATCCATCACTAGCAACCTTTGGTGCTATTCCTGTATCTCCTATTCCAAACATTCTAGCAAGATTAAATTTTGAATAATTTCCCTTAATTACATCACCTATTCTTAGCCGTATTATTGGTGAAGCACCTAATTTTTGAGAAAATGGCTGAATAAATGTGCTGTCATCAACAGATACTTTGTCACCTTGTGTCCACTTCGGATATACAAGAGTTGTTAGCTTATTTATCTTCCACCACATCTCATCAAAGTCTTCCTTTGATGTTGAAATGGCATAAAATGCAAATGATATAGTTCTCTTTGTTCCGCTATATGACTTAACAGTATCCATTCTTCCATAGCCTGTTGAGTCTCCAGAGTATCCAGGACTATATCTGTCACTAAGTGTATCTATAAATGCATGAAATGCAACTATCTCATTTGTTCTTAAGTCATGAAAATAAAACGGAACATATTCAGCATCAAGAATGTTTTCTAATCTTTCAACAACTTCACCCGGTATTCTAGAGCTTTCACCGGCCATATTCTCATCAATATATGCCTTTGTTGCGACAGAAGTTCCCAAAATTCCTTTTATTGGATTTGTTCCATCAGTCATTGTTCCCATATCAATTGCTGTATTGATAATGTTAGAAGGAACAAGGTATGCTGATGGGACTGAACTTCCTCTCCACGCTAATGACAGCGAAGTATTTCCGTCTCCACTTCTGCTCTTAGAAATTCTTGTGGCTGGACCGTCGTCGAGATTGTCAACATTCCACGGATTAACAGAATCATTAATTGAATCAAAGTCTAAATTACCTCCTGTCATTTTAAAGCTAATATTTCCAATTGTAGCTGCAACATTTAAAAATCCAATTATCTTGTTTCTTCCAAGAGTCATGAATAAGCTTGTTATGACAGATGAGCTACCTGATCCTATGTCACCGATCTCATTTACTGACCTGAGTATGGATCTTGCAACTGCCAGCCAGAAACCTGGTGCTTCTTGGACATGTTGGTGAGAAACAACCGTTGATTTTTCAGAAGACAGCTCACCGGATGATGTTGGACTAGAATCATCTGTAAATAATACTCGCATTCCCCTGATAACACACTTATCGTATGGGTAGTCTGTTGGTGAAATTGCAAGCCTCTGTAGCAGCTCAAATTTTGAGTTTAGTGCGGGATTTGGTCCCTTTCCAGAAACGTATGGGCCTGGATACATCACTAGATTATCAGATACGCTTTCTCCGATCATAGACATCAATAGTTTTGATGACTCCATAAGGGCAACAATTGCTGCAGCAGCCTGAGCCTTTATTATCTTTCTTGATCCGCTTGAATCAAACATAGAGGAATCTGTATATGTGGATCCATATGACTTCTTAGATCTATCAATATCATCTTGAGTTAAAAAGCTACCTCGGCCGTGCCTTGATGAGTATCCTTGAAGGCTTCCATCTTCAATCTCCGGGCTTCCTTTTGCATTCATCGATCTAAGCACAGAAGGATCCACACTACGTAGCTCTGATGACACATCGTCGTTCTTGCTATCAAGAAAATAATCGTCGCCTATTTCTTGTGGGTCCTGACTATCTCCTGGTGTAGAAGATCTATCCCACCCTGCTGCCTTTAAGAGTAACGATGATCCGACGCTTTTTAGCTTATCGTTTATGATCCTAGACGATTCACTATCATATTCTCCAAACTCACGCTGTACGGTTGCTGTTCCGGCATCATTTTCACCTGACTCAAGATCACTAACAGCTGTGGGAACTGATGAAAATGATCGCTGATTTGCGTGATCTGGACTGAATCTATTTCTTCGTCCTAGTATTTGATTTATTGAACCCTCTACAGCTGATACATCCTGATCATGTGACGGAAATGTTGCTCCCGTCTTGTCCGCGGCGGACCCTGCTATTGTTGATAGCATCTCATGTGAATCTGATGTCGCTCCAGTCTTATCGATTATGCTAGATAGCGGATTTGAAGTCTCATCAAACTGTCCACTATTTGAATATTTTCCCATTTCTGAACCGAGTGTTGTTCCATTCTTTGTGAATGTACTATCGACACCCTGATCTTCAGCAAATACGATCACATCGCCTCTATTTGACGATGCTGCTTCAAAATTTCCACCCTTGACTTTATAAGGTGTTGTAGGTCTTACTAGATCAACTATAAATCTAAGATAGTCTCCAAGCAAACCGTTTGTATCATCGGCTAGGTCTAGAAGCTCTTTCTGTGTACCTGGATCAGCTCCTAAGTCATCACCCGTATTAACTGAACCGTTTCCATCATTATCAGCTATGACGTATGCTATAGATGATTCTGTTGATCCGTTCTGTGATAAAAAATCTTTTAGAGTTTTTCTTGACACTTACTTTACCACCTCTTTTGAAAGCACTTCATTTAGCTCATCAAAAAACTTTTCTCTCTCTTCCTCACTTAGAAGAATTGATCCTATTTTATCATTTATTTCTTGTAGATTTCTTACAAGCCTCTCAGTGTCGATCTCAACAGCTGAACGCTCGTCATCTGAAAGATCTTTCACAGCATCTATGTAAAGTGAATTATTTTTAATTTTATCTAGTAGACTCATGCTATTTGCGATGTCATAATTGTAATGTTATCTGTTCCGACAGGATTTTGTATGATGGCATCAGCTAGAACTCTTGAATCTAGCTCAACTGTAACATGAATTGGTCTGCCTCCAATGGCTGATGTTACTGCCTCAGCTGTCTGTGATATAATCTCATTATTATTTTGTACAGCTGTTTCTGCGGGCTCTGCTCCCTCAATTGTCTCTCTTTGCCTAGTTAGATCTGCAGTTCTTTCATTTAAAACACCTTCAATAACTGCCCCGGCCTCACTTGCACCATGAAGTGCATTCATTTCGGCTGGCTCAATTGTCTCTCTTTGTCCAAGAAGGGCTGATGTTCTTTCACTTACAACATCTTCGATAACTGCCCCGGCCTCGCTCGCACTAGAAAGAAGATCTTTTATTTGAGATGCATTCATTCCGGTTTCTTCCATTAAAGAATTAACAGCTTCCTCATTTAGTTGTGAAAATGTTACATTCTCATTCCTGTACATGTCCATTAGATCACTAGCGAAATCTGCCTGGCGGCGGATGGTCTGAGCCTCAATTGCAACTCCAGATTCTGCCATTGTACGTAACTGATCATCGGTAAATGCTATTACATCATCTGATGATTTCATCATTTCAACAGCTGTTTCACGGCCAAAAATTGCCATATTAATTGCCATCTCTCTATATGATGAGCCTTGTTGACTTACTCCTTCTTCTGTCCTCTTCTCAATATATCTTAGGGCATCATCAAACTTGGTGCGTGTTTCAGCGTTTAGCTCTCCAATCTGGTCCTGGACATCTTGAATTGCGCCCTGGGTGGATATCATACTATCGATCCTTGCCTGGCGAGCATCTGCGGCCTTTGTGTTCCCTTCCTCACGTATCTCTGCAATTCTTTCTAGCTCTCTTTCGAGATCTTCGGCGTTCATTGTTCCAAGTGCTTCTGATTGTGTCATTGATACGTTGCGAGAAATATCACCAAGTACTTCTCCCATTGTTTGCACCGCCGCGCCGCCTGAAACTCCAATAAGCTTCGAGATTTCCATCCTTGTGTTTGCAATTCCGCTAGCTATCTTAGATGTTGCTATTTGGCTAAGATGGGTTTCAAACTTGCGTAAAATCTCTGCAGCGTCATCCATCGGCCTTATACTTTCAACAAGATCAGAAACATTATCCTTGACAAGCGATGGATCACTTGCAGACTGCAAGTCCTCAAATGATGTAACAACATTGCTTGGATCTAAGAATCTCTCTACTGCGCCGACATCTCCAAAGCCCAGCTGAGTCTTAAGCAGGTTCTTTTCTGCTATTGTTAATGTATCAATATCTAGACCAGCGCCGAGAAGCTGCTCACGCATTCTCATCAAAAACTGTTCCTGGTCTGTATTAGCCAGAGTCATCATCTCCATTGCATCCATGTGGATACCAAATACAGACGTTAGATTTCCGACCGCAGTTGCAGCTTGCTCATAACTCTGAAATTGTCCGACTGCTCCTGACAATTCATCGTATCTTATTCCGACCTCTATTAAGGCAGCACTTATTCTAGTTGCCTCTGCAGTGGAAACATTTCCAAACTTCTCTGTGTCTCTAATAATTAATTCAACATTTGCTGCAATTCTCTTTGACGCTATCCCTGTTTCCTTTCCCACAGAATTTGAAAATGCGATGACCTCTCTTAGCATTTGGCCTGTGGCCTCACCAGTAAGATCAACCTCTCTAGCGATAAGAGTCTCTAGCTGTTCCTGATTAAATCCTAGCTCCTTTTGTGTAAGAGCCATATCAAGAGCAATATTCTCATTTGTGCTTCTAAGCAGGTCATACGCCTCTGTTCCTCGTCCACTTATGGCAGCATAGAAGCTCTTCATCATCTCCTCAGAGCTATCAAATATTGTAAAAAGACTTGAACCCTGTATCTTTGTCGCCTCTTCAGAGAAGTCATAGAAGTTAGATATCATGCCCTGGGTTATATCAACCATTCGCTGGGATTCTAGTGTTGTTGCGTTATTGATAAAATCTAGCCCGCCACCGAAGTCATCAAGAATCTTAAGGAACTGTTCGCCATGATACTCTGAAAGTGTGTCGACAGCCTTGATAGTTGCAACCGGTAGTTCAGCTATAGATGCTATCGTGTCAAGTAGACCTTCCGCTACATTCGTGAGACTGCTGCCAGCATCTTCTAATGACGATGCCGACTTTCCTGCATTTTTCATGACGAGGCCAAGAGCCTCCCCCTGATCTATTAAATCATCAACATTTTTACCAACTGACTTAGCTATTAGAAGCTGATAACTTAATTGAACCTTTAGTTTTTGATTTATTTGACCAAGAGTTGCATTTATCTCTCTTGATGTGTCATTTTGGTCGCCGAAGTCACCCATCTACTTGATCTCCACACGTAATAAGTATTCAGAACGACAGGATCAGACGAAACGTTTGGGACCTATTTCTCCCATTGGAACATCCTTCTGGACCCTTCTTGATGTTGACCTATTTTCAGATGCCTTTTTCTTGTTCTTGAAATCTTCAACAAGCCTATCTATAAACCATCTTCTATACGGAACCGGAAGGGATCTCACGTCAGAATAGCTCATTCCAAGGTGTCGCTGTAAGAGAAATGCCTCCTCTAGAAACGTTTCTCGCCAATCACTCCGTTGGCCAAAAAAATTCTGTCCCAAGGGGAAGCGGCACCCGTGAGTTCATCCCACAGTGGGAACAGTTCATCCTCACCCTCATATCAATTCCCGGCTCATTCTGATCAATGTATGATCTAAGCCTTCTAGAATCTTGTGCAGGCATATTCTTAACAAACATTCCAATTTTATTCTTGTCAGTTATTCCGTCAATTGACATTATCTGATATGTTAAACGAGATGTTACAGTGTTATCTGTTGTCCCGTCTGTCATCTTTTTCATTCTCTCAGACATTGTTGATATCTCTGACTCATCCTGGCCTGACAAGAACTTAAAGTGAATATCCTTTTTTGTAACTGGTAGCCTGAAGTGGAAAAGATTTTCTCCTTGTGACACAGGGTTGATTTCAAGCCGTTTTATCTCTAGCGAAGCAAGATCAAAGTCATAATTGTTTCCCTTGTTGCACGACTTACAGTTAACATCTGCGCTATATCTTGACCCGTATCCTGTAACTCTAATTGCAACCATCAGCGCATTTTTATCACCTAGTAGCATTTCATTTACATCAACTGATTTATCAATCAAGCACGATCTAATAAGGTGAGAAATTACAGATCCCTGTTGTATAAGTGCACGAGATGTAAGAATATCCTCTTCTTGTGCAGTCATTGCCTTTATTTCAAGTATAGATCGATTATGCAATGATGAATCAGGAGAATACACTTTGCCCTCTGAGGGGACTGGGACTGCCTCTACAGGAACTTCCCAGTTAAAATCCTCTTGCATTACATTTCTAGTTTGTATCTCTGGATGAGAACCTTGAAAAAATTCACGTGAATCAGAATTATCAGACACTTATCAGCTCCTTGCACACATTATAATTTTAGATATAAAATATCTATTCGTAAATTAAAATATCACACACTCATCAGAGTATTAAGTGAGCGGATTCTGTAGAAATGGATGTGTCTTTTCTGTCCACACTTCAAATGAATATCCATTCTCATCCGCAAATTTTTGTGCAGCTTTAAATTTTGCTATGTTTGACTCATCCTTTAAATAAAATTCAGATTTTATCTCAATTATTTTTTTATGACCATTGCTGTATATAATGATAAAATCAGGAACATAAACATTATTATTTTCACATCTCAAGTATAAGCTTTCATAAGTAAACATTTTTATGCTTTTGTCGTCTTTAAGAAACTTAAATGCATTCATTTCATAATTACTTTTAAGCATTATGTTTTTTCCATTATGCTTTATGTTGTGACATGTTCCATAACACTTCCATGAATCAGATTTTTTCATGTGTTTGAGCCGATTTTGACGTTGCATTTCTTTGTTTTCTTCTTTTCCCCAATACTCTTTCATGAACTTAGAAATTTTTTCTTTGTGCTCACTGGACTTTGGAACGCCTGTGAGCGACTTTGATATCTTTGCTGCACGTTCCGGTGTGTTCATTTTTTCTGAGTATGCCTTCACCCTTGGATCGTCAATTGTGAGACCTTTGTTCCACACAGCTATCTCACCATTTTTATGCATTTGTCTGCGAGTTTCTTGGCTCTTTTCTTGCACTTTTTTGTTGTGACCCCAATTATTTGATATTCTTTGGCTATGTCCAGTAATAAAGCTAGAATATCCCTTAGTTATTCCGTGAAATTTTGTCAACTTTCCGCAACCACATTTACACGTGGGTCTAGAACAATTATGAATAAACAGGTAAAGATTCTCACTTGTAATCTTGTGACGTTTTTGTGCATGAATTCTTAACGAATTTATTTTTTTAGTTTTATAATCACAACACGGACATTGATGCATAAAAATTCCCTAATAATAGTATATTATAACTACTAAAAGGGAATTGTAAAATAGCGTTATCGAACTATAAACTCAAAATTGAAGTACAGCATTATCAAATCGAAGTGTGAGTGAAATTTCTACTGGATCAGTGTCATTTTCATATGTTAGCGAATTAAAGTTTGCGCTTGTAATAAATGCGCCCTTAACATCCCACAGCTCTACAACAGTACCAATGGGATCAAGTAGCTTTAGCTGAATGTCTCGCTTATAGAAGTCAGCGTAGCCTGCTCGGCCTGACACTGATTCGTAGTGTGTTCTAATCCACTCCATAACCTGTTGTGCACCGGAAGGAGCAATTGGGTCATGCAGTGTTACAGACATATCACTAAATGTTAGTCTGCCGGCGACGTACCTTTTAGCATTAATAAACGGTATCTCTTTCATAGCAATAGCCATTTGTGGCCTGGCTGAAGTCTTCATGAGAAAGGCATCAATACCCTCTATTGCAAACAACCATCTAAATTGTCTTTTGGGTTCGAATTTATTGGGTAGCATGTCTGTTACAGATAGTGTTTCAGCCATTTGTATCTCTCCTAATGTGTTTCATCATCTTTAATTATCTCACAAACCAAATTATAACTTAAATTTCTGCGCCAGCATTTGATACCATAAAGTCAAGAGCAATAAACTCTGCAGTTCTTGTCGGCTGCACATATATCTTTCCTCTTAGTGTATTATTCTCAATATCTGCCTGTGTTGTTGTAGATGCATCAATAACAACTTTATATCTATCAACGCCGCTCTTTTCCTGAATTGATTGTAGAATTGGTGTCACTAGCGCGTTAAACCTGTCTAGCGTCTCGCTTCTATTTGGCTCAAATAGCAGTGAATTTGCAACAGATCTAACAGATCGTCTTATCTCAATTAAGAGGCGTCTTACGTTCACCCTGTCCAGAGATGACTGTGATGATAGCAATGTTTTCTGACCCCAGACAACAAGACCTGTTCCAGGAAATGTTGTTATTGGATTAATATCTGCATCATATAGATCATCAAGATTTGCACGCTTCAATGGAAGGGCAGATCTTTCAGCGCTTAAGGCACCTCTTGTAAATCCTGCAGGAGCGTACCATGGGTGCCCGAGTCTGTCATTTCTTGAAAATGCACCAAGAACGCTAACAGACGGAGGAACCTGAACGTTTGTTAGCGTCGTAGGATCTCTAACGATTGTATCTGGAAAATATGCTGCAGCAAATGATGTGTCAAGAGAGCGATTCTTAAATGCTGCAACTGTATATCCTACGTTGACATTTTGAAGAGAACCTGTTACGATCTGATCTGTTGTGTCTCTTTCCTCGATGTCCATGATGTACAATGCATCAAATCTATCTTCTACTGCATCAACAGCATAGTCTGTAACAGAGTTATGTCTTATTCCAGGAATTGCAAGAAGCTTAATGTCGACATCTGACTTTGTTTCCATTATATCAACAGCCTTTCTATATGCTGCAACTGTCGGACCATCAGTTCCACCCTGATTTCCAGAATCGTCCATCTCCCACTTACATGAATTGTTTAGTAAAGACCTCTTGCTCTTATTGAAAACATTAACACCATCGAATCCACCCTGGAGGAAAAATGTAAACTTAGCAAAGTTTCTATTTCCACTATTTTTAAGATCGTCTACCTTAAATGCCCTAGTCTTAGTTGTCTCATTTGTTGTAATTCCTCCCTGTCTAACGTATGATGCGCTAACCCACTGAGCAGGATCTGCCAGGCCGTTTGACCCAGTTCTAACCTTAATTCTCTCAAGAGTGAACATATTATTGTTAAATCTATCAGAATCCAGAATAGTTCCATTAGCGTCTGATACACCCGCATTATCTCCGACAGATACATTTCTTACATCATCTCTAAATGTTGGAAAATACTTAGCAAAACTATCAAGCGTATTATCGTGGAGACCTATCCTGTTTGGCTCCGATACGCTTTCCTTTCTTGTAAATTGAATTCCCCAGTAAAGATATGACTTTGCTCTATCGTTTGGATAAACACCAACACTAACTGATTCTCTCATTGGTGAAGGAGGCTCAACAATATGATGCAATAAGTTTGAAGCGCTTGCCCAGAGCTGACCCTGCTTTGCTATTCCAGCACCGTGAAGAGACTGGCTTCCTGATGTGACGAGGTGCTGTTGTCCTCTTGACCCAATCGGTAGTGCTTCGTCAGGAACTGCTCCATCCTTTAAAATTCTGCTTTGTTCAACTCTTATTAAGTTTGACTGTACAGGATGGTCTCCTTCGACAACAATCCTCTGTGATCCGTCGTTTCTATCAAAGTCATAAAATGCTCTTTGATCTCCTATGACCCTTGCAATAAATCTGTCTGATGACGGATTAAGGCTTAGGCCCCTGTACTGTTCAAGAACAACCTTCTCATCATCAGAATCATAAAAATCTCTTACGATCAGATCAAAAGCACCAAAGAAGTTTGTGTCAGATGTTGATTTTTGTATATTTTCAATTGACACTTTAAACTTTGTGCTGACACCGTGTCCGTCATCAATGGCATGGACCCTAAATAGGTTGTATTTAGTTCCACCGAAGTCTTGGGATATCACGTATGGAGACTTTGCAGTTGAAAATCTTGTTTCAAATCCTTCATAGTCAGGTGTTGCAGCTGTTCCTGCATTTCTTCCATGTGCACCTGTTGTAATAAATGCAACCGGTTCTAGAGTTGGGCCGCCTGCGCCGCCGAGCTGCGTGCCGCTTCCGGGATATACATAGCCAGAACCTGTGATTACTGCCAGAGACGGATGAACATCATAGCTAGAATATAGATAATGTCCACTTTCCTCAACCTTAAATGGATCAGTATTAAGAACATCAGCAAAATAATTTGATGATCTTAGGTCAAATGAGCATGTTAGGGTATTTGGATAATCATCTGTATCTTTGTGACCATTCAATAGCAGCACAAATTCTTGATTAGATAGGTTGACTGCTCCCGTAATGCATCCCTGTAAGCTTGCCCCGTGGTTTCCTGCAATTGCAGGTGCCGTATTAGACGGCTTGTTATTTGATCCAGTTGCATGCTTTGTTGACGCTGATAGAAGCGGTATTACACCTGACGCTGCCATTAGAACGCCTCGTAAAACAGGTATACAGCCGTCACCATTTAATTCATATTCTGCGCTTGAAGCAGACATTGCCCAGTGAGATATCCCTGCATCGCTAAATATTGTTGAACCAGCAGATTCAGACATATAACACCCTAGAAAGTGAGTTCTTCCAAGATCTCCATTCTCTACAGCGTATGTGTTAGCACCTACATTTCCATTTGCTTGCGGTAATTTTTGTCCAACAACAAACCCAGCATTTGTTACCTTGCCCGTTGTTGCATTCT
>NZAS01000071.1 GCA_002686195.1 Candidatus Pacearchaeota archaeon
CTGACGGGACGGATTACAAGGCCGTGCCGCGGCGTGCGCGGAATCTCATTATCAATGGGGACTGTCAGGTAAGCCAGCGGGGAACCTCAGAGGCTTCAGTATGGGGTTCACCTTCTGCCTATGGTGCTTGGCCGGATAGGTTTAGGTTCGAACGTGCTTCCGGTGCCGAAAGTGGTAGGGCAACAGTATCGCAAGATACGACCGGCCCCACCGGCTTTGGTTACTGTCTAAAGGTTCTTGAAACTACCACGGACTCTTCTCCGAGCTCAGGAGACTATTATCGCTTCACCTACCGGGTTGAGGCGCGGGATATCCAACACCTCGCCTACGGAAACGCAGCTGCGCGGGCATTGACCCTCTCGTTCTACGTATTCTGTAATCTTACCGGCGCATTCACAGTCACACTTGGCGCGCCCGACGGTGCCCGTACCTATTCTACAACCTATACGGTTGCGGCCGCCGATACATGGGAGCGCCATACAATAACTATTCCGGGAGACACTTCTGGAACGATTAACAACGATGCCGGTATCGGGTTTGAAATAGGGTGGATGTTGGGGGCTGGTTCAACCTACACCGGTGGTACTCAAGGTTCCTGGGCCGCGACCGCCAACAATATGTTGGGTGCAGGTTCGACTAACAATGTGTTGGGAAGTGCTTCAGGTGATTGGCGCATCACGGGTGTGCAGCTTGAGGTGGGTGAGGTCGCTACGGCGTTCGAGCATCTGACTTATGCGGAGGAACTAAATGCCTGTGAGCGGTACTACGAGCGCGAAGATTTCACCGCAGGAACCGACCAACAAATAATGTCAGGATTTGGGTGGTCAACAACGGAAACTGCGTTTGGCACTTGGCCCTACAGAGTAGAGAAAAGAGCAGCCCCAACGGTAACATATTCAGCACCGGGCACGTTTGATATACTTTACACGGGGCCGAGTGAAATTGCTGTCTCTGCTATTACCGCTCAAGCCATTTCAACTAAGGGACACCGTGTCTTTGCAACGGTAGGCTCGGCGTCATTGACCGCCGGATCAGGAAATCTGTTGCGGAGAGACGGTACAGATACGTCCTTTATGACAATGGAAGCGGAGTTATAAGATGAAACAATATCAAGAAGCGGAAGGTGGAAACTCTTGGCAACTGGGTAGCAGCAGCATCCCGTCTGATCCCAACAACACTGACCGCGCAAGGATGCTGGCAGAGATCGAGGCGGGTGAGGCTGAGATTATCGCCTACGTCGAGCCAGTCCCTGACTACGCAGAATTACGGCGCAAAGCATACGGCGCATTGGGCGATCAGCTAGACATGCTTTGGCATGCTATTGATGAAGATCTGCCTTTGAAAGACTCAGATTTTTATAGTACATTAAAAGCAGTAAAAGCAACTTATCCAAAACCGGAATAATAAGGAATAAGAGTAAAGGGATATAAATAGAATAAACAATATAGGACGACAAAACAATGTCAGCAATTATAACAGAAAAGTTTAGACGCCATCAGGCAACTCAGTTTTACGAATCTTTTAGTGAAACTGCTGCCACCAGTTATTATCTTATGATTGGTAAATCTACGCCCTTTACTGCGGGCACATCAGGCGGAACGGATGTATCTCCTGCAACGCCTGCTGACGATGTTACTACTGAATATTATGCTTGGGACCATGCAATTGGTCTAAAAAATATTTCTTCTACTGATGTGAACTATTGTATTCCTCGCAGAGATTGGGCCAATTCCACAACATATGATATGTATGAACATAATATTAGTTCATCAAATCTAACAACTTCTGGTGCATCAACTTTATATCAATCAACTTTCTTTTTTAGAACATCTGATAATAGAGTTTATAAGGTTCTAGATAATAACGGGGGTTCGGCATATTCTGGTGCAGAACCAACATCTACTTCTACTAGTCCATTTGAACTTGGTGGGTATACACTTAAATATATGTACACCATTAGTGCTTCTAATAATACAAAATTCCTTACTACAGATTTTATGCCGGTTGCAACAGACACCACAGTTTCGGCGGCGGCCACAGATGGTGCGATTGAAAGTCTTATTGTAACTGCTGGTTCTGGTTATGACGCTGGGACTTACTACGCCGCAGTATATGGAGATGGATCAAGTCAAGGAACATCTTCTGGAGCAATTGTAAGTATAGTTGTTGGTGCTGGTGGTACTATTACTTCATTTGGTCTTGTGTCGGGAACAGACACAATTGTTTATGCTGCCGGCTCTGGATACACTTACGGTACGGTAAATCTTGGTGATAGTTATATTTTTTCTGATGTTGCTTTGACGGCGAGCGATTCGTTGGGAAGTGGTTCTGGTGGGGAAGTAGCAGTTGTAGTTGGACCCAAAAATGGACATGGTTATGATGCGGTAGATGAACTGGGTGGACATTATGTAATTATGAGAGCAACCTTGACAGGCGCAGAAAATGATGATATTTTGGCGGGAAATGATTTTAGAACAATTTCTGTTGTAACTGACCCGACAACTTACGGAACAACTACTGTTGCCTCAGATGAAACATATCGGCAGGTGTATGCTTTGAAGTTGACTTCTGTTACAGGAACCTTTACTCCTGATGAAAAAATTTCACAGGCCACCACAGCTGCTATTGGTAAGGTAGTTGAATGGGACAGTGCTCTTTCTATTCTTTATTATCAACAGGAAAGATTTGCAGATTATGGAACAAATTCTACAACAGGGGCATTTGTTGCTTTCTCTGGTGCATATGTGGTTACAGGAGCATCTTCTTCAGCAGTTGGAACGCCGGATTCATCTGCTGATTCTGCGGTGACTCTTGCTGGAGGGAACAGTATTACATTTACTAATGGATATGCTACTCCAGAACTTCAACCAGATAGTGGTAATATTATTTATCAAGAAAATAGGAAACCAATTAGTAGAGCTTCAGACCAGACAGAAGATATTAAAATTATAGTGGAATTCTAAAAAAAAATGGTACAAAAAACAGACTTAAATGTAGCTCCATATTATGATGACTATGATTCTAGCAGCAATTATGTTAGGACTCTCTTTCGCCCGGGATTTGCAATTCAGGCAAGAGAGCTAACACAACTACAAACTTCTTTGCAACAACAAATTGATGTACACGGGAAACATATATTTAAAGAAGGTGCGATGGTCATTCCCGGCCAAGTATCTCTTATATCCAATTATTTTTCCCTTAAATTAGCATCTACATTTGCTGGAGAAACTGTTGATCCGTCACAATATTATAGTGCTACAACACCTGTTACGATTACGGGTGCTAGTTCTGGTGTTACTGCTACTGTTATTGGTTATGATGCTGCAACTACAGATGATCAACCTACATTATATTTAAATTATAAAAACACTGGTACGGATAATTATGAAAAAGCGTTTAGAGATGGTGAAAATATTTCTGCGAATGCTGGAGTTACGCACACAACTGCATATTCTTCTGATGCTGCATCAGCAACAACATATACTTCGGCCTTCAGTGCAGCTATAGGTTCTACGGAAGCAAATCTGCGAAGTTCAACCGGACCAGCAGCTGCTACTGGTGCTGCCGTAAATGTTCAATCTGGTATATATTTTGTTCGTGGATTTTTTGTAGAGTGTTTAGAAGAAACTTTGGTTTTAGACAAATATGACCCATCAGGTAGTTGGCGAGTTGGTTTTGAAATAACAGAAACTTTGGTTAAACCAGAAGATGTGTCTTCTCTTTTAGACAACGCTACTGGATCATCAAACTATACTGCAAAAGGTGCTCATCGTCTAAAAATTTCTTTGGCTCTCAAAAAATTAGATATTGATTCAATTTCTGATGGAAGTTTTATTGAATTATTAACATCAAATGCTGGCGCCATTCAATCAAAAGTACGTAATACTGAATATAATATTTTAGAAGAAACTATAGCTCGAAGAACTTTTGATGAATCTGGTGATTACACTGTTCGTCCTTTTAGCATTGTAATGAGAGAATGTGTAAATTTAAATGAAAGAGTTGGTACATATACGGCAGGAGAGTTTACAGATGGCGGGAAAATAGCTGATAATACTTATTTGACTGCTCAGATTTCTACCGGCAAAGCATATGTTAGAGGATATGAAGTTGAAAAGGTTGGCCCGACATTTAAAGACCTTAAAAAGGCAAGAGATTTTGAAACGGTAAATGCTGGTATTACAACATTTGATTTAGGAAATTATACACTTATTAATAATGTGTATGGTACACCTGACATTTCTGCTATTTCTGGTGAAACAACTGCATATAAGACGATAAGTTTATATGACCATTTTATATCTACTGATGGTAGTGTTCCTGCATCCAGTGGGGTATCTCTTCAACCAATTGGCCAAGCCCGGGCCCGAGCTATGGAATGGGATACTGGTACAATTGGAACTGATGAGGCCAAATATAAATTATATCTTTTTGATGTTAAGATGTTCACTTTTCTGACTCTTGATGGAACACCAAGTCCTACTCTTATTGCAAATTGGGCAACAGGGGGAACAAAAATAACTGGTGTTACTTCTGGTGCTACAGCTTGGGTTGTTAATAATATTGCAACAACAACTGGTACTAGATTGATTTGTATTAAACAATCCGGTAAGTTTTCTTCTGGAGAAAAAATTAAAGCTTCAGATTCTTCAGAGTCAGACCAGATTGTAGAAAATTCAAGCAACACTGACCTTACCTTGACTTCTGATGGCGGCACGCCCGCAGATGATACTCGCACATTTGAACAATGTCGGTCTATGGTTATGGTTGATGCAACTGCTGCACAAAGCTTTACTGCCGATTTAGTATTAGAAGTACCACAAAGAAGAAAGGGTGTTATTAACAATCTAACATTAGATGGTACTGATGCTGATAGTGCTAATGCGAATAATAGTTTCACTCAAGATGATGGTGATGATGATCCTTCTGGTGGAATTATTATGGAAACCAATTTAATACCAAAATTGGTTAGTCCTGAAAAGAATAGTGCATTAGAAAAACTTTCAAAACAAACTATTAAGACACTTTTAACAGATTCGAATTCTGGTGCATCTGACACACAATATACTGTACGCAGACAATTCATTGGAACCACAACCGCTTCTGGTGTTGTTACATTTACCACAGGAACGAATGAAACTTTTGCATCTCATGCAGAAAAAGATTATGTTATGTCTATTCTTACTCCCGGCGGTGGGAGCGGAACTGCTGGACAACTTGTAAGTATTTCCGATACTATCGGTGGAACGGGAACCGGCTCTATTACAATTACTGATACTACCATTTTGGGTTCTGCGGCTAAAGTAAAACTTATTGCAACCATTCTTAGAACATCTGTAAAACAGAAAACAAAGACTACAAGACTTATGAAACAGGTGAAAGTTGCAACTGGTACAACTGATGCATATGGAACGCGGCCGGGGGACAGAGATATTTCCTTGGGCCGAGTTGATGCATTTAAATTGGCCGCAGTTTTTGATTCACAAGATACAAGTACAGATGCAGTTGCTCCCACTATAACGACAGGATCAATTACAGGAACATTTACCAGAGGCGAAAAAATTACTGGTGCTACCAGTGGAGCAACTGGCAGAATTATAAGCACATCAAGTCCTTTCAGTTATGTTTCTACTAATGCTTCTACTTTTGATATTGGTGATGTAATTACAGGAGAAAGTTCTACCGCGACTGCTACAATTACAGCAACAACAGTAGGTGATATTGTAATTACTGGTAAATATCTACTTGACACAGGGCAACGAGATAATTTTTATGATATCGCAAGGATTATAAGGAAACGTAATCGGGCAGCTCCTATCGGGAAACTTCTTGTTGTATATGATTATCTTGAGCATGGTGCTGGAGATATGTTTACTGTTGATTCTTATACTGATATTGCTAAACAAATGGAATATGATGATATTCCTGTGTATTCTGCATCTAAAATTGATGTTGATGAACCAGAACCAAGTGGTAAGTTTCCTTTATATGACACTTATGATTTTAGACCAGCGGTTGATGATATTACAGGAACATCTACAACACTAACTACTGTTGATGAAATAACCGCCCACTCTTTCAATTTTTATAGTAGGTCATTTGGTGGAACAGGGGGGACAACTGTAGATACTCCAAAGCCGGGTTCTTTTGTTCAATCAGATTTTGAATATTACTTACCAAAATTTGCCGCAATAATTTTGAATCCAAAAGGCACTTTTTTGCTTATTGAAGGAGAAAGTGCTGAAAATCCATTATTGCCGAAAACTCCAGATGATTGTATGTTGGTTGCAACGCTGTTTGTTCCAGCATATACTTTTGATCCAAAGAATGTTACGATAAGAAAACAAAAACATCAAAGATATACTATGAAAGATATTGGTAAGATTGCCAAGCGTTTGGACCATGTTGAATATTATACTGCATTGAGTTTGTTAGAAAGAGAGGCTGAAAGTTTTGAAGTAACAGACGCAAATGGATTGAATAGATTCAAGTCCGGTTTTGTAGTGGATAACTTTAAAGGACATCGTATTGGTGATGTTGCTCACAGAGATTATAATAACTCAATGGATTTCGGTCTAGGACAATTACGTCCTAAACATAAATCTAGAGCAATAGATTTAATAGAGAGTGTTGCTAATAATACAGATACAGCAAGGGCTGGAGCAGGATACCAAAAGACTGGTGATTTAATTACACTTCCCTATGATGAAGCTGTAATGACTACACAACCTTATGCGACACGAACAGAAAGAATTAGCTCCCGTCTTGTTTCTTCTTGGCGCGGTGATATTGAATTAAGTCCGAGTTCTGATACATGGTTTGAAACTGAAGTTTTGCCGGATCTTATTGTTAATGAAGAGGGGGATTATGATGCGGTGATGGCTCAGGAAGCAAATAATCTTGGGACTGTTTGGAATTCCTGGCAAACACAATGGTCCGGTGTTGTAGAAACAAAAGTAGATAACTGGACTGAAGGTGGAACACAATTTAGGCCTAATAGGTTTGATGTAACAAGAACCACAGAAACGGTTAGAACAGACCAAACCAGAACTGGTGTTGATACGCAAGTTGACCTTAGAATTGATAGAGTTTCTCAAGGACTAAGAGTTGTCTCACAAAATGTTGTTCCGGTAATGCGGTCAAAAACAATTACTTTTACTGGTGTACAATTTAAACCAGTAACAAGATTGTGGGCATATTTTAATAAACAAGATGTAAGTAATTATTGTACGCCTGCAAGCGCATCTTATACCACAAGTGATGCAAATCTTGTTGCAGGCGATCCTTTAGTTACAAATGCGGTTGGTAAAATTGAGGGAACATTTGTAATTCCTGACCCGAAAGTTGCTGGTAATCCTACTTTTGCTTGTGGAGATGTCGTTTTTAAACTTACTTCTAGTGAACATGATGGAATAGTTTCTACAGAGCAACGGCCGGGAACGCTGGGGGAAGCACTTTATTCAGCATCTGGAATGCTCGAAACACAACAAGAAACTATTATTGCAACAAGAAATGCAACTATTACAAGATCAGGTGTATCAGGGAATACTTCTTTTAATACTGTTACTTCAAATGATGTTCGTAAAGCTGCTGGTAATTTTAATGATGAACAGGCAATGCTTGCTGCTATGAATGCAGAAATTGCTGCGGCGAAAGCAGAGGCAAGAGCTGCCGATGGGCGAGCAAAGGAAGCACGCAGAATTGCAGACCAGGCTGCACAAGATGCAGCTGTGGTTAAGAATAAGCCTACAACAACCAAGAATATAGACGAATCCGGCAATATAACTCAAGGTTGGGACTATGAGCTCATTGGCCAGAAGAACTACTTCGACTGGGGAGTTACATCGTGGATACCCGACTTCACCGTCTATCAAACATTTAAAGCTCATGGTGACCCGGCTGCCACAACTAATGGAGTTTTTATTACTTCTGTTGAGACTTACCATCAGGCAAAAGATGAGACTCTGCCGGTAATATTAGAATTAAGAAATGTCGTAAATGGATATCCGGGCCCGAAGGTTCTGCCTTTTGGAAAGGTTACAAAAGAGACTGGCGATATTAATATTTCAGATACTGCTGCAACAGCTACCAAATGGACATTTCCATCACCAATTTATCTTGAAACTGAAACTGAATATTGTATTGTATTGCACACTGTGTCACCGGAACATAAAGTTTGGATTGCTAGAATGGGGGAAACCGATACAGGAGGAACGCGAACCATATCTGAACAACCACATATTGGTGTTTTATTCAAGGGGCATGGTAATACTGGTTGGGCCGCGGCTGGTATGGAAGATTTGAAATTTACGGTTAATTATGCAAATTTTACTTCTTCTGGGGGAACTTTTACTCTAACTAATGATGATGTTCCTTTGGCTTCCTTACAAGAAGACCCATTTATTATTACCGATGCAAGTACCGTATTACAAGTTAATCATGCTGATCATGGTATGTATGCTACAAGCAATAATGTGACCATTGCTGGTGCTCAATCTCCAGCAACAACTACTTTGAATGGTGCAATATCTGCTACGGCAACTACTTTAACTTTATCTGATGGTGGTAATTTTGATGATGTCTCTGGTATATATGCTGCTTTATCTGGAACTTGGTATATTAAAATTGATGATGAGATAATGACATATACTGCTATTAGTACTAATAGTGTATCTAGTATTACAAGAGAGGTTGATAGTACAACTGCTGCAGCTCACGCTGATGGTGCAACAGTAGAACTTTATATGGCACACCAAGTTCCATTTACAGAAATTAATAAAACTCACACTGCGGTTGCTAATACAGAAATTGATAGTTATACTGTAACATTGACATCAACTCCTGTGGTTGATGGATCAGGAAGTCAATCTTCAATAGGTGGGTCTAGTGCAACTGCAACAGAAAATGCGATGATGGATACACTTTCAACCATTTTAGGAATTCTGGAATTACCAAATACTTCTCTTTCTGCAAAAGCTTTGGTTGTCCGAGGAACAAGCCCCTCTGGAGCTCAAACATCATTTGAAAATACTAGAGATGATGAACTTGTACCAGAAATTTCATTTCCACTAAATGACAATTATAAGTTTGATGTTCCTTACATGATATGTTCATCGATTAACGAAACAAATGAATTGTCTTCTCAAAGGTCATTGGAAATTCAAATTACTATGGAAACATCTACGCCATGGATTTCTCCTGTTATTGATCTTAGTAGGTCATCCATGATTGCAGTTTCAAATCGATTAAATGAAATTACATCTTCAGCTGATGTATATCCCACAGCAGGATATGTTGGTTCAAAAAAACCTGAAGGTGACGAGAATGCTGCAATTTATCTTACAAAACAGATTAATCTTGATACTTTGGCAACAGGACTAAGGGTTATATTTGCTGCACATAGGCCTGCAACTTCTGACATTAAACTTATGTATAGATTGTTACCAATTGATGAATCAGAAGATTTTGATAATTTAGGATACACTTATTTTAATACAGATGGTTCACCTGATACAGCAGTAGCTTCATCGTCAACTATTAATGATTTTCAAGAGTATCAATATACTGCCGGTGTTTCAGATGAAGGTGTTGGTACTCCATTACCAGAATTTATTGCTTTCCAAATTAAAATTGTTATGACAGGAACAAGTACTTCTGAACCGCCTAGATTAAAAGCACTTAGAGTTATAGCATTAGGAACATAAAATGGATAGAAATTTTAAACAAGTTGAAGGGTATCCTGATTTAGTAAGGGACACATCATCTCATGCAATTATAAATCGTAATGCTGGTGCATATGAAAAAGCAAGACGGCGTGTAGCTGCCGCTCAGGCACAAAGAGATGAATTACGACAAACAACAAGAGAGATAAATTATCTTAAATCAGAAATGACTGAGATTAAAACTCTTCTTAAAGAACTAGTAGGCAATCAATAATGGCATATCAACCAGTAGCAAGAGGATCAAGTGACGACGATGGTGCTGGCGACACTCTTCGTGCCGGCGCTGCTAAGATTAACGCAAATTTTGTTGAACTTTACACTGCATTAGGAACAGGTAGTGCGATTACATCAGGTATAAGTGCTGATTCAAGTATTATTACTCTTACCACACCTGTAATTGCTAAAATTGATTCTGGTTCTACCATTACACTAGATGCAACGACAGATATTATTTTAGACGCTGATGGTGGTGATATCTTTTTTAAGGATGCCGGCACCACTTTTGGTTCTGCTAATAATTCTTCTGGCGATCTTGTAGTAAAGTCTGGAACAACCACAGCTCTTACCTTTAGTGGTGCAAATGTAACTGCTGCTGGAACGATTGCTTCTGGCGCAATTACATCTTCTGGTGTAGTGACTGCAACTGGATTTACTATTGGTTCTGCTGTAATTGTTGAATCAGAGTTAGAACAAATTGATGGTCTGGCGGCCGGTACTGTTACAGCATCTAAAGCAGTAGTTGTAGACTCTAATAAGGATATTGGCACATTTAGAAATCTAACAATTAGTGGGGTTTTTACTGACGGTAACTATACTTTTGATGATTCCGGTAATGTATCTGGATTAGGTACATTGGGTTCTGGTGCGATTACGAGTTCAGGTTCTATTACATCTGGTTCATCATTTATTATTGGAAGTGCTGATATCAATGAAACAGATTTAGAAAAATTAGATGGTATTACAAATGGTACTGCTGCAGCAAATAAAGCTGTTGTTGCTGATGGCAGTACAGCTGTTAGTGGACTTACTCTTACCGCACCTACAATTGTTGAGATTGATTCTGGTTCTACTCTCACTTTAGACGCAACAACCGACATCGTATTAGATGCTGCCGGTGGTGATATCTTTTTTAAGGAGGATGGGACTACATTCGGTTCTGCCACCAATACAAGTGGCGATCTTATAGTAAAGTCTGGAACCACCACGGCTCTTACCTTTAGTGGTGCAAATGTAACTGCTGCTGGAACGATTGCTTCCGGTGCAATTACAACAAGTAGTACAATTGCAATGGCGGTTGTTGCTGACCCATCAACTGTGGCCAACTACGCTCACATATATGCTAAAGACGAGTCTTCAAGTGCTGAAGTATATGTACGAGATGAAGCAGGTAATGTAACTAAAATATCACCACATAATGACCAAGGCGAATGGGAATATTTCTCAAAAAATATAAAAACTGGTAAAACTGTAAGGGTTAATATGGAAGAAATGATTAAAGATATTGAAAAACTTACTGGAAAATCTTATATTAAAGATGAGTAAAGTATTAATATAAGACTATAACTTGGGAGCAAAACTGCTGAGGTTGAGTTACATATAAATATGTAGAAAAGGAAGAAAGTAATGGCTACACCTTCAACAAAAGCTACATTAAAAACTTATTGCCTCAGAGCTCTTGGTTATGGCGTAATTGATGTTAATGTTTCAGATGACCAAGTAGATGACCGTTTAGACGAGGCGTTGCAGTATTTTGCACAATACCACTACGATGGTATTGAAAGGATGTATCTCAAACATTTGATTACAACTGCTGAGGTAACTCGGGCTCAAGCTAATACTTCAACTACGGGAACTGACATAGTAGACTCAGATATAACTGCAACATGGAAAGAAGGGAATAACTTCATTCCAATTCCAAGTGCTGTTGTTTCTGTTATAAGGGTGTTTCCATTTACTGATACTGGTGGCGGAAGCAGCATGTTTGATATTCGTTATCAACTACGACTGAATGATTTGTTTGATTTCTCTACAACTTCTATTATACAATATGAGATGACAATGAACAGTATTGATTTGATATCTAATATACTTGTTGGCGAAACACCCATTCGATTCAATCAACACCAAAATCGACTTTATATTGAAATGGATTGGGCAAATGATGTAACTGCTGATGTAGACTATCTTGTTATTGAGTGTTACAGAAAATTAGACCCCACTACATATACTGGTATCTACGATGACATTTATCTGAAGAGATATGCAACTTCATTAATCAAGAGACAGTGGGGAGCCAATCTGAGCAAGTTTGGCGGCGTTACCATGTTAGGTGGCGTGACGATGAATGGGGAAACACTTTATACACAAGCAATAGAAGAACAAAATAGGCTTGAGGAAGAAATCAAGCTTGCCTTTGAATTGCCAATAAATTATATGATAGGTTGAAACACACAAAATGAATAGAGGAAACTTTGTAAAACACATCAAGGTTTGTGGGGTATAATATATGGCAGTTAATACACTTTTTCATACAAGTAATTCTGCCTCCACAACCGCAGAAAAAAACTTATATACTAGTCTTGTAAAAGAGGCAATTCAAATATATGGGCATGATGTTTATTACATGGACCGTACTCTTGTTGCTGAAGATTTAGTGTTGGGTGAGGATTCGATTTCACAATTCAAAACCCAACATCCAATTGAAATGTATATGGAAGATGCAGATGGTGGTTTTGCTGGTGAAAAAGAAATGATGAATCAATTTGGCTTACAGAATTTAAGTGAAGCAACATTTGTTGTAAATAAAGAAAGATTTCAAGAACTAGATACTCAAGTGCAAATTGAGGACGGGACGGATACTAGTTCTAGCGGTTCATTACTATTAGAAGCAGGAAGTATTGACCAATCATCTTCTGCATCGACTTTAACAACTGTTACTGGCGACAATAATTTTTATATTATTCAAGATACAACTGTAACGGATTCTGATAGGCCTCAAGAAGGGGATGCAATTTATCATCCTGTTCTTGACAAACTATTCCAAATCAATTTTGTAGACCATGATGAACCATTTTATCAGTTAGATAATAATCCAGTATACAAATTAAGATGTCGTCTGTATGATTATAGTTCTGAAGTTATCGATACTGGTATTACAGCCATTGATGCAATTGAAACTGAACATACTCAAGATGCTCTTATTCATCAGTTTACTCTGGAACAATCTTCAGCGGTTAATGAAGAGATACGGTTAGAATTTGGGGCTAGTGGATACGATACTGGATTGCTGTTAGAAGAGACTGACGGTGATAATATAATTGGTGAAAGTGATACTTCTTCTGTTGGTGAAAGTATTATTCTTGAAAATGCTGCCGACACTGGTGCTCCGCAATTCCTCATACAGGAAGACTATATAGTTGGTGACATGAGTGTTGACATGACAGCACAAAATGAATATTTTGAGACTCAGAGCAGTTCAATTTTAGATTTCACTGAATCAAATCCATTTGGAGATGTAGGGAGTAGTTCATAATGTTGGGAACTCAATTTTATCACGAAACTGTCCGAAAGGTTGTTATTGCTTTCGGCACAATGTTTAACAGTATTAATCTTGTTCGTAAGGATAATTCTGGAAATATTATACAACAGATGAAAGTTCCTCTCGCATATGGACCAAGAGAAAAGTTTTTGGTACGGTTGCGTGAAGATGCTGATTTGACAAAACAAGTGGCTATCACTCTACCCAGAATTGGATTTGAAATCAAAAACCTTTCTTATGACCCTGCAAGAAAATTAAGTAGGGTACAAAAATTTAAGAAAGTCAAGGGTGCAAATACAAAACAATTAGATACACAATATATGCCTGTACCATATAATTTAGATTTTGAATTGTATGTTATGGCAAAACAATCTGATGATGCTTTGCAAATCGTAGAACAAATTCTTCCATATTTTCAACCTGATTATACTCTTACAATTAATGATATGTCGGATATGGGAATTAAAAAAGATGTTCCTGTAATTCTGAGCAGTATAGCTTATGAAGATAGTTATGATGGAGAGTTTGTTGCTCGTAGAGCTTTGATATACACAATGTCTTTTACTACTAAGTTTTATCTTTACGGTCCTGTTACCTCTAGTAAGGTTATTAAAACGGTTCAAGTTGACCAGTATTTGGATACTCCAGATAAATCGCCAAAGAGGGAACAGAGATACACAGTCACGCCTACTCCGTCAACAGCTGATGCTGATGATAATTTTGGATTCAATGAAACAACATCATTCTTCCAAGATGCAAAAGAGTTTAATCCAGAAACAGGCGATGATGAATAATGTCGAAAGATTCTATATTGAGGATTGATAAAGAGCTAGGAATTATAGAAAAAATTGTTCCTCAATCTGTTAGCACAGAAACAGAGACTATTAATTATTCTCCTGTTATCAATGAAAATGATTTAGAAAATGATTACGAATATCAAAGACGACAATTTTATAATCTAGTTGAAAAGGGAAGTAATGCCATAGATGGGATACTTGAACTTGCTAAGGAAAGTGAACACCCAAGAACATATGAGGTTGCTGGACAATTGATTAAAAATGTTGCAGAGGTTACAGAAAAACTTGGCGATCTTCAGAAAAAGATGAAGGAGTTAAAAGACCTTCCAAATACGGCTCCCAAAAATGTAACTAATGCACTATTTGTTGGGTCTACAACAGAGTTGCAAAAAATATTGAGAAATAAGTAATGTCCGGTGATTCGGTCTATTTGGGCAATCCGAATNTNAANAAGGCCAATGTTCAACAGACTTGGACCAAGGAAGAGGTTGAGGAATATGCAAAATGTATGAAAGACCCTATTTATTTCATACAACAGTATATTAGAATTGTTTCCCTTGATGAAGGATTAATACCATTTAACCTCTATGACTTTCAAAAGGAAATGGTAGGAACATTTCATAACAATCGATTCACCATCTGCAAACTTCCTAGACAGTCAGGCAAATCAACCACTATTATAGCCTACTTGTTACATTATGTTTTATTCAATCCTTCTGTAAATGTGGCGATCCTTGCTAACAAAGCTGCAACCGCAAGAGACTTGTTGGGCAGACTACAACTCGCATACGAAAATCTCCCAAAATGGCTGCAACAGGGAGTTATGTCTTGGAATAAAGGTAGTCTAGAATTAGAGAATGGTAGTAAGATATTGGCATCATCTACTTCTGCAAGTGCTGTTCGTGGTGGTTCTTATAACATCATTTTCCTTGACGAGTTTGCTTATGTCCCTGCTAATGTTGCAGAACAATTTTTCAGTTCTGTATATCCCACCATTTCTTCTGGTAAGACAACAAAAGTAATGATTGTTTCTACGCCTCATGGTATGAATATGTTTTATAAGTTGTGGAATGATGCAGAGAATGAAAGAAACTCTTATATTCCTATAGAGGTGCATTGGAGTGAAATTCCTGGCCGAGATTTAGCTTGGAAAGAAGAAACCATCAAAAATACTTCGGTGTCACAATTCAACACAGAATTTGAATGTGAGTTCCTTGGCTCTATTGATACTTTGATTTCACCACAAAAGTTGAGAACAATGTCTTATAAAAACCCAACACAATCTAATGCGGGGATTGATTTATATAACAAACCTGAGTCTGGGCGGACATACATGTTAGTTGCTGATGTTTCCCGTGGAACCAAGAATGATTATTCTGCATTTCTAGTATTTGATGTGTCTGAAATGCCATATCGTATTGTTGCAAAATATAGAGACAATGAAATTAAACCTTTGTTGTTTCCCTCTAAAATATATGATGTTGCACGGGCATATAATCAAGCATTTGTGGTTATAGAAGTGAATGATATTGGTGAACAAGTTGCAACTACTTTACAATATGATTTAGAGTATGATAATCTTGTCATGGCTTCTATGCGTGGNCGNGCAGGACAAATTCTTGGTGGAGGATTTTCCGGTGGTCGAGCACAATTAGGAGTGAGGACAACAAAGGCGGTAAAGAAAATAGGTTGTTCTAATCTCAAACAATTAATTGAAGATAATAAATTAATAATAGAAGATTTAGACATTATCAGTGAATTGTCTACATTTATTATAAAGGGAGGTTCATTTGCAGCAGATGATGGTTGCACTGATGATTTGGTTGCATGTATGTTTATTTTTGCATGGACTACAGACCAAACTTATTTTAAAGAATTGACGGATATGGATGTGAGACAAACCATGATGAAGGAACAACAGGATGCTTTAGAACAAGATATGGCTCCATTTGGATTTATTGTCACTGGTCTAGAAGATGAAAATGTCGGCGAAATGGTAGATGAATATGGCACAAGATGGAGCCCAGTAGTCAGAGATTATGGTTCAGATTGGTAAATTTTCCTATTGTTGCAAAAATGTCACACAACCCAAAAAAACGACAGAGAATGTTGTTTTTTTATTGACATTTTCTGTTGGGTATGGTAGCATATAGGCATGATGACAAATGAAGTGAATTTCATACATCCCAACATATCAGTGGAAGATGCTGAGCTGTTCGGGTTCGCTGATGCGAAAAAGGCCTTCCACATCGAAGACAACTGGTTAATGTCTCATGTAATGCACGTAGCAGGTGTGTTCCCTAGCATAGGAATCGCCCGCAAAAATGGTTGGAATAAGCCTATTCCGGCCGGATTTTCAGAGTTTACCGTTGGAAAAAATCGCAAAAAAGTTTGGATTCTCAATGAATTCAAGGACTTATGAGGTACGATTTTCCTTGACATTTTCTGTTGGGTATGGTAGCATAGGATATACTGAAAAAACGAGGATTTAGGATGATTTTTTGGGAAATTCGAGATAAGGAAACTGGTGAGGTTGTCGCGACTGAAAATGATTTTGGTAATGCGATGGAACTTCATATGGTTATGGATGAGTTTCGTCCGGGCCTGTTCAAAGTTGTTGAGGTAGACGAGGTTGAAGGAGCCTGATGGGCCAAGTCACTGTGACTTGGGAAAAGTAGATGGTTGACAAAATTCAAATGCTCAAGGCAAGTAATCTTGGTTACCGGCCCCTTAAAGGGGGCAAGCGATTGGGCAAGAAATGCGGGTATGATATATATCTTGCTGATGCGGCCTCGTGGTCAAATCGATATCCCGTCAAAGAAATTCTGATGATTGATTCCAAGAAGAAACCTAAAACTCGTCGTGGTGAAGCTGTATATCGAACTGTGGCTTCTTTAGATTTGTCTAAACAATACGGCGCATGGCATGTTGATTCTGTGCAAGTCGATTCCCGATATAAAGGGAAGAAACTTTCTATTCGATTATATTGTTTTTTGCTTAAAACATTGGGAATTACCATAATGGCCGGAACATCACAGTCTATTGGTGGGCGGTATATTTGGAATTCTCTGGTAAAACAGCGGGGGGTTGTAGTATTTGCAAAGAAAAGTCCTTATTCTAAGGTCATTGGGTTTCCTAATGCGGGCAATAAGGAATTGGTGTGCAAGAATTTTGACTTGTATGATTCTGATGCAGTACTATATGCGGTTGCTTCTTAAAAAAGGTAGGTTAGAAGGAGAGTTAAAATGGGTGCAGTGAAACATTGGATGATGGAAATGGAAGAAGCCATGGTCGCGTCCATAGAGAATGGCGCAGTTTCTGTTGAGGATGTCTTGACAGAGGTTAAATCTACAATGTCGGTTGTAGATGAACGGTTCATCAAAGAAAAATATATAGAAATTGAAAAAGAGTGAAGAAGATGAATAAAAAAACAGAAGCGTTGATGAAAACATTGTTGTTCGAACCTGTTGTTGTCATTCATGCTGCATTTGAGGAGACTCCTCGGACAGTTGCGATTGTATATGTAGAAAAGGCTCTGTCGGTTGAGGAAAAATTGGATAAGGTTTTTCTGCTGACAAACAATACGGGTGTCGGCACGGCCACTTCATGGACGGCCACTTCATGGTATAGTATGCAGAACAAGAAAGTGGTGAACTATATTGGGCCTTCGAAAACTTGCCGGAGCACTTCGGTTGGAGATTTCATGTTGATTGGAAATACTAAGTATAAATGTGAAACTACTGGATGGAGTGAAGTATGATNCGGGATGAAAAACGACTCTTGAAATTGATAGGATGAAACAGAATGCTTAAAGCGATGTTGATAGTTATAGCATTAGGTTATAATGGTAATTACACGGTGGAAATGCCGTCGATGAGTGAATGTCTTGATGCAAGAAAAACAATTGCAATGCAAGATGCATCAATAAAAACGCTTTGTGTTCCTTCGGCCGAAGACCAAACGAAAGTGAGATTTCAAGAATTTTTCGATGANTTTATAAAGATGATTGACAAAATTCATGANCAAACAGAAAATTGCGCTATATGTGAGGGGGGTTCGGCCGACGACTGATTTGTTAAAGGAAGAATACTAAATACTTGCGTGGTTATAATAACTGATAAAGCAAAAAAATACATGCAAGAAGTATCCAAGGGCGGATATGTAACCCTCGTTGTAAAAGGCGGGGGTTGTTCTGGATTCCAATATGTGTGGGGGCTATCATCAGAAATCAAAGGTGATGATGATGTCATTGACGATATTTTAATTGTGGATTCTCTTACAATCATGTATGTAATTGGAAGCACGATAGATTATGTTACAGAACTCGGCGGAAATTTTTTAACAGTGATTAATCCAATAGCTACAGCACAATGTGGATGTGGAGAAAGTTTTAGTATATAAATAAATAATAAAAAAGGAAAAAATAATGGGAGATATGACAAAGACCATCACAGTGGCCCCCAATAATAGTGAAACCGAGGTAACTATTGAACAAACCATTGCGACAACACCAGAACCAACAGAAATATTAGGAGTTAAAGTAGAAACTGGTTTATCATGGTATTGGGAAGGCGCGATAATCATTGCAGTTCTTGCTACAATTTATGTTGGGAAAAAGGCAATAGATAAAATATTTAGAAACAAAAAATAATTAACATCTAGATAAACTCAATTAAATCATTGTACGCTTTAATCCAACAATTTGAACATAGAACTTTTGATTCGTTTATTAGGTGGAAAACTTCTTGCCTGCTCTTATCATTAGTGCCAACATTTTTTGTGATTCTACGAATTTTTAAGTCATGAGGATAGAATTTTAGGCACATTGTTTCGCTTTCGCCACAATGTACACAAGATTTATTGTCTAAGATTTCATTTAATAAAGTAATTCTTTTA
>NZAS01000072.1 GCA_002686195.1 Candidatus Pacearchaeota archaeon
TGGGTGGGCCCGGGTCGTCTCCTGTGGCCCATCTTTCGTGCACTTGTCTCTTAAGTTGTTCAATTGGGGGCATATCATCGGGCACCGCATGCATCCCGATGAGAGTATCACTCAGAAAGCAGTAGTCTATGACTTCTTTTACGCCTTCGGGACTAGAGAGAAAACGATCCTCTCGTCGGGCTGCCAACCTTTTATCATCGCCCAAACCGGGCCCCAAGAACAAATCTCTTACTACCTCTTTAGGAGCGGGTTTTAAAAATTCCATGACAATGGCATAGCTGCTCCCGCTGATATCCGGGTGAGAAACCTCTTGAATGTCATGAATAACGGGGAAGTGTTTTTGTACTTCCGGTGGCAACGACTCATAATTCTCTTTTAGCCAATTGTACGCGTCTCGTTCTTGCTGCCTCTCTGTTGTTTTGACTGCTAATTGCTGCTGCGTGTTCATGTTGCGTACTTCATAGACGCTCCCGTACCGGCCGGACTTAATGTAGCGAATTAGTTCCAGACCTATGCCTTCTAACATTTCTTTGGTGCGCTGGGTCTTTGTCCGAGGGGTTTCAACTCCAGGCGGTGCAGCGGTCGGGCCGTCAAGATCGTAAGTTGCGTCATCTTCTTCGACTAAATAATTGCGCCAATTTTCAAATAAGAGTTTCATGCTTAGTCCACATCATGCCTCAAGCGTTGCGCAATGGTTTTACCTGCTGTCGCCGCTTGAGTTCCACGACGAGATGCGCCCGGGGGCCCTTTTGTTTCCCACTCTTCAGAACCGGGATCCCGGGCTTGCTCACCGCGGGGATGTGAATATAACGTTAATATAATAGCGTTCTTTTCTTCTTCCGGAATATGTTCCCAAACAGATTCCCCCCATAGATCGTCCAAATAGCGGATATAGGCCGCGGCAAAATTAATCCCTATCTCATCATCGCCGGCGATCAGTCTTTGAAGTTCTCCGATAGACATATCTGGGCTATAGCCCTCTGGCGTGTAATACCCCATGTCGGATATTTTTCTTGCCGTCCCTCCTTTTGTTTGGCTAATGCCAACGGAAGTATCCCAGATTCCCATCATACCCATTATATCCCCCAGGGCTCGGGGATACATTCTAATATATTCGTCCATTAAAACNCCGATCAAGATCTCNGGCTCTATTTNTTGTTTNNNNGCTGCGGCATATATTTCACTCTCGTACTGTTGCAAATAATTCCATGCTTCNTNTGCTTTTTCCTGATATTCTTCTGTGGTNCCCATCTCTGGGTCGCTCAGAGATNCTGCNCCCNTCGGCANGNNGAAGATTTCATTTAATCGTTCTTCGTTTAAAACAATTGTACTATTTTCAACTTCTTCTTGGTATTTACGCCAATTTTCAAATAGTAATTTCATAATTTATTCCTATACCGGATCAAGATAGAGAAAATACTCGGTACCGTTGATCCAGACGGATACTCGATGAGTTAGGACACTAATATTTCCCAATGGACTGTTCTCTATTAGCCCCTCAGTGTTCATAGAGAACGTGGCACCGTTGCCGGAGCCATAGCCGGTGGAATCTTTAGACCCTATGGAAATTTGATCTGCCGTCGCAAAACTAGGCTCTGTTCCATTGGCAATGGAAAGATAATTATTCTCTGTAGCGTGGACAGTGGATGTTCCCAATCCTAGCGACGGCGTTGAGCCGACATTTCCAGACACCACCAATGTGTTTCCCAGAATGGCAGGGCCGACAAATTGGAGTCCGCCGGAGCCAGAGACGGCCGTTGTTTTGGTGAGGCTAGAGAAGGTGGAGGCGCCAGTAACATTAAGAGCACCGCCCACGAAGGTATTACCTACAACTTCTAAAGTTGAAGAGCCTGAAATTGCACCAGCAACTGTTAACAAATGGGTCGGATCCATTCCAATACCAACTTTGCCAGTAGAATCGAGAGTAAACATTGACTCCGAAAGGCCACCCCCGCCTAAATGCAAATCCGCTTCAGAATACAACGTTACATCTTCATTGGAGGTGTTCCATGCAATTCCGCCGGCCACCGTGGCGGCAGCATTTTTAGTAAAATGTATATTTCCTCCATTCGTGTCCCCGGTATCGATCTCCAGGGTTCTTCCGGTCGGCGCGATCCGAAACTTACCATTGGAGGTAGTAAGAAGGTTTGTTTTGTGAGTTGTGCTATATCGCGCAATTATTTGCGGGTTACCGCTCTGGTCNTTAATATCTAAGGCTCCATCTCCTGCAAGTCCATGCCCCATGGACACACTTCCCGAGACAAACAAATTGCCTCCCACGGTGGCAGCGCCTACAACTTCCAAGGTTGAGGAGCCAGAAATAGCGCCAGCAACTGTTAATTCATGTGTTGGGCTTGGGTCTCCAATACCGAGTTTACCAGAAGAGTCTATTGTCATTCGTTGAGCATTATTTGTCGTGAAATACAATGAATTTGCATAATCTCCACCATGCCTATAGCCGATTCTTCCTATATCAGTATCGTCTGCATCTCCAAAATAAATAACCCCACCGTTNGGGTCCAGCAAAGTTATCGCAGTACTGTCATCGTCTTCTACAATAATTCCGTTTGCTTGTTGTCCGCCAACAGTAACGCTTCCGGCTGAAGCTGCCCAGACATGGAGTTTTCCATCTGGGCTATCCGTTCCGATGCCCACATTTCCTGTGACGTTAAGCGTGCTTCCGAGTACAGCGGCTCCTACAATTTCTAGCGCTCCAGAACCAGAAAGATGATCATTATCAATAACCACTCTTGCTACGTCATTGGTTTTGAATGTGATTTTATCACTATCAAAGTCTATCTGAGTATCTATGTCGTCTTCGTTTTTAATATCGCCTAAACCGCGGGCCCCTTTCGAAGTATTATAAGCCATTTGTAGTGATCTCCTTAAGCTTTCTCAATAAATAGTTTAAAAAGCATAGAAGCTAACAAAATGCCTATGTTTTTCTTTGCTTTACCTACACACGCGCAGCTGAGAGGGGAATTCTACTGTGGAGCACAGCGCTAATATGGCATCGTTCATATTTAAATTTTTAATGGGAGTAACCCACATAATATCTTCTATCACATGTGTGGCTTCATATTTCCGCTCTACATCTATTCCCCAAATAATTCCTACTAGATTCCCTTTAGAGTCGAATNCTCCCGATCCTGACGAACCAANCCAGCCATATGTGTGAAGCATGATCTGCATGCCCATTAGTGGCGGTCTTTCATAGCCAGCCACTCTCCCCCGGACACTAATAATCTGGTGATCAGAAGGAAAACCAGAATAAGTTAGTTCTTCGCCTATTTGAGGCAATTGCTGTCGCGGCTTAAACTTCATCGGCTCGACGCTTTTGAATTTTTTAGGTAGATAGAGAACAGCAAGATCTTGAAAAGGATTGGAATATATCACAATACCTAAATGTTTCTCAAACCCTCGCTCTACTTCGTACATTGTTCCTATTGGTTTGGGTGTAACATGTTGGGCTGTAATTACCAACTGCATATCTTTGTAGACTACGACTGTCCCCGAGCCATGGCCTCCTTCGTGGTTATCGATGACTTTGACAGCGGCCGACCGAGCACGTTTTTCTACAACCGTCATGCGGCTATTGACGACATCACTGGTTAGCGATACATCGGGTGGCTCTTGCCCATACGCAGCTGCCGCCACACAAAGCGCGCCCAAAAATACTAATAATCTATACATGTTCAAGCGCCTCCTTTTATTGCCCTGTGTCGCCTGTATCTGCTGTGTCTCCTATTTCTTCGTCGCAGTCGCCCCAAATAGCATAAGTGACATCTGTCGAACTTCCCTCGTCGGGGGGAATAGTAAATACAATAGCATTCAACACCTCGTCATACTCCCAATCGGTGGAAGTGGTCCCGTCAGTAACTACTTCGATAGTTTCTTTTATCGGATCGTTTGAGAGATAATAAATTTGCGATGCTATCGTTTCGCGTGCAATTGTATCTAATTGTTCCCCCCAGTCAGTTGTACAGATAGACATAAAAGTCCCTGCCAACTCTGTTACTATGTCATAATAACCTTCGCCGTATTGTGCATAGCCGTTCGTACTGCTGCAGCCTGAGGGGTGGTCCCCTGCTACTGCGTGTGCTCCTACCAGCGCATTAGAACTGCGTTGGCTTCTTAATTCGTTCGCATAATCTACCGGAGACATCGATGAAAAGTTGGGGGAAAAGTCTTCCTCATCTGAAACATAAATTACTACCAGCTTAGAATCGTGTCGTGAAAATGTTCCGCCGGCTTCGGCTTCGGCGCCGGCCTGCATCGCCCTATAGGCATAGTATAGGCCGGCCTCCAACGGGCTTCCGCTGGTGCCAATTTCATCGATGATGTCCTCTACTTCTCCGATTGGGTCAGTGGATACATTGGTCACAATAGCCCCCATTACAAATTCTTCACTGTCAGTAGTGATAAAAGCTATTTGAAAATCTGCCGCGGCCGCCGTGAATACGTTGATAAAGAAATCAAAATTGTTCTTGAGGTTTGTTTGATTGCGACTCATTGAGCCAGAATTGTCGATGACAAACAAAATATCTGTCTTTACTGTTCCTAATTGTTCAAAGTTCTCCGTGATGTAGCCAGCGTACGCTCCATTGAGTGCGTCTTGGTTTGCGTTTACTACTGGGTTGATGGGATCATTAGAGGTTATCTCCAACCATGAACCGTCACTAACTAAATCGAGGGGCTCATAAAATATACGGATAGTATGTTGTAACCCGGGCGCAATATACCAAGGGAGAGCCCCAAACTCGTATTCATAATCTCCAATTGCAAAATCAACCGGGAGACTAGCAAAAAAATCAATGTTTGAGACTTGCAGATCGACATTGCCCACATTCTCTATGTGAACTTCTAGTTCGTCATCGCACCCTATTACCACGTCACCAAATTCGTAAGCGTCAGGCGTTACATTAATCACTGGAGCGTCTCCGCTTCCAAATATAGGAAGAGTGATAGTAGGATCTTCCTCATCGTTAGAATGAACTTTCACATTCGCTATATAAAACTCGTATGTATGAGGATCGAAGGTAACTTCAAAAGAAGTACTCTCTGCCGGCTCTAATTCTTCGGTTGCCAATTCAGAAAGAGAAAATGTTTCTTCGTTCGAAAGCTCCAAGTCCCCCAAATGAAGAGTGGCATTGCCCACGTTCGTAATGGTGAATGCGCCGGTTGCAGTGCCTCCCTGAGCGTCTATGTTACCGAAGCTATGGGATGATGGCTCAACTACAATTTCGGGGGCGTATTCGATAATTTCAGCAACGCTGTAATCGCTGCATCCGTTCAGCGAAAAAATGGTCATTGCTAATAGCGCGTATAGCCGCCTCACATAGTAACTATCTGGTAGATCTACTTTATGTCTTTAAACGCAACGAAGGATAATAAAAACATGTTCGCTACGGCGAGTATTTGGCCTTCGACGTGGCCATTCATACGCGCAAAAATTAACAGGAATATATTAATAAGAATTCCCAGATAAGCGGCAAAAACAAAAACTCTATTTATATAACGCAACACTCATAAGTAACTATGCTGCAGAAATGATTTCTAAATTAGAGGGCCCAAGCAACTCAGTTGTACCCTTTTTAAAATCGGTGACAAGTGCAGTGGGCAATAAGGCAAGTTGTCCGGGTTGGCTTTCTAAAAAGCATTCCAAAATAAGACCGTAAGAAACTTGCTCGACGCCATCCCAACCATAACGCGTTATTTTAACCAGATCGCCTTTCTTGACAGCCCACTCTATTCTAAAGCAGTGATCTGTTGGTTCATCCATTCATGGGCCTCCTTTTGAATTTTAAATTTAGGAGAGATAGGCGACATGTATCGACTTGTTCCGCTTTCCAAAAATGCCCACTGCCATTGCCATTCCGACGCTTTGGAAAAAATGAGACCCCAGGAGAGGTTTAATTTTTTAAGGTCGCCGGTTAAATATTGTTGGATGACTCGTTTTTGGTCTAATAAAATTTTTTTTCTTGGATCTTCGGCCATTTCTTGCGATTCATCTGCTCTTAGCACCGTATACCGCATTTCCCGAAGCTTTTCGTTAAAATTTTTTTTGATTTCTTCCTCAAAGTGCTCCATCGCACCACTCTCACAATGCTCAAACGTCATAAACGGTGCCTTTGCACGTTTACCGCTCTTAAATAATTTATATACATTCCAATTATAATTCAAAAGTTCCTCCATCTATAGAATGCCAATCGTACATACCAATCACAATCGAAAATTTCAAGGACTCTTCCTCTAGATAATGGGGACTAGGCACTTCCGTAGGATCATCCAGGGTAGTCAGCCATTTCACTTCCCACATATATACGTCATCCTCTACCATATCGATATGTCGTGTACGATTGATGAGAATACCAACCTGATCACCTAATTGATCAATGATAATATCCCCTACACATAGTATAACACGTTCAAGTTCTTCATTCAACCCTTTAATCACCATATCCTAACTATTTTTATGGTGTATAAAGATACCCTCTTGGATTAAAATTAACAAACCTTCTTCGGTGTAAGCGCCACATTGACGTGGTGTTTGAGCCTCCGAACCGTTCCACCAGATGTTCCATGCCCACAAAGGACGTTCAGTGTCCTCTAAAACATTGAATCTATCGATAAGCACGCCAAATTCACTAACCACAGTGTGCACAATAATATCGCCGCTTGACAGCACATATTAATTAGAGGGCATTTTAAACTTTATTCCTTTTCCGTCGTCTATGAAGCAATTGTCAGCGTAATAGGCATATTCTTCATCCGAAATTTCACTATCGAGATTAATCATGCAGGACGCCCATGGAAAATATACCATTTTTTCATAAGGATCGGCGTACAAAGACTTAGGATAAGACTCCTCATTCGCAGAGTTAGGAGGTATATACCAAAAAGAGGCCCCCACAGCCCCCGAAATAAAGGTGAACAACAACAATAAAAGCTTCATTTTTTAATTCCTTGGCATATAAATAGTGCCTATTTTTTGATTACGACGTAATGGCCATTATTTTCCACAACCACCCAAGAAAAAGCACCTTGTTTGGGAAATTGCACGAGCATTAAGCCCGTATCATCATCGACTTGCCGAACAAGGCCCAAAGACCTTTTCATGGGAGAGAGATCTTTGATGAAATCACCAATTTTCGCGTTCGTCATGTTATACCTTGATGCGGTCGATGATATAAGGGTGGTGATAGGACAGATCTTTATAGAGGCGCTTAAGCACCGACTTAGTAATTTCACCGATATCGTCCTTTACATCCTTGGACTTGAGGACTGTTTCAAGTTCCTTTTCGACAGCTTTCTTAAGATCTTTATCAAGTTCCTTTGAAATGAGCGTCTTGATTTCGTCTTTGTCCTTCTTGGACAATTCTTCAAGGATTATTTCTTTAAGGCGGTTTCGTGAAATTTGCATTCGAAATCTCCTGCTAATAAATAGCTTGGTCTTCTGGAAAGGTCCCATCTTTTAGCGGGAGGGCCGCAACATTAACATCGGGGTTGGCGGTATCCGCGGAATCTTCGAATTCCGGTTTGCCGGGCTCACCATCCGGACCTTGCCACAGTGGCTCCAAGCCCAAGTTACATGCTGCTATAAGTAATATCCACATTATCCTTCCTCTATAGTATACAACAGTTTGAGGTGAGGCGCAAGGTTTGACGTCGTTTTTTTGGTTTTAAACCAATAGACCTCATATGTTGAAGGGGCGCCGGCGATGCTGATAATTACCCCCACATCGTTCATATCTGCATTCTCGATGCTTTCTACCTTTAAGTTTTCAAATGCCACCAAATCTCCTATTACATATTCGCTCATTCAATGTTCTCAATTATCTTTTTTAGTCTGCTCTCGGGCAATTGCTTAAGGAATTCGACAATTGTCTTGTCTGCGGCTTCGATTAGCTCGGTACCTTCGGGATCGCAATATTTGCAGCCAGTCCATCTTGAAGTGGGGGATGCGTAGTTGCTTACTCGGTTATTTTGTACTTTACGGGATCCATGGCAGTGTGTGCATGTGATTTTGATGTACAGCTTGTCGTAAGGCATACTATTGTAAGTAGGTGTAAATGTTGGGAAATTTTTTAGGGATTTATTTTTCTAAGTCAATTATTTGAAAAAATTGTAGCGATATCGAAAGGAGGCTAAGCACAGGGCGGAAAACCCCAGTGATTACAGGGACTTACACCCCGGGTAGTAGGGGGGGGACAGGGGGTGGTAATACTACTCGTTCGCAAACAACTACAAGGTTACGTTTCAACATCGGCACGTTGTTTGGCGTTAACTACAGACACAAACACAACGATTCCTACTACACTACACCAAAACACAAAGCCAAGAGCTGTATCAATTACTCTGTCTATCTTACTACAGCTTATCATTATCTTTTCTATTACTCTCGGACAAGAATC
>NZAS01000073.1 GCA_002686195.1 Candidatus Pacearchaeota archaeon
AAGGTGTCCAGAGCCTCGAGTCCGGGGGCCAGCGTCCGACCAAGGGCCGCGCCGAAGGCGGCGACTACCTTCTGTGCCCCCTCTTCGCGCTCGTCGACGGAGGGGTAGTAGTAGTACCTGTGGCCGAGCCTCACGCTCTCGATCCCCTGACCTTCCCGCGCAGGTAGCCGCGGTAGGCGTGAGTGGTGGAGCGGTACTCGCCAGGAGCGCACTTGTCTGCCTTGAGGCAGGCGCTGATCCCCACATCGACCACAGGCAGCTTCTTCCCCTTCATGGCTGCCCGAATGAGCCTGGAGTGGTGAGCGGGAAGCGCGAGGTAGATTCGGTCGTACTTCTTGCCGACGCTGTCGAACCACTTCCCCATGCGTTCGGCAAGAAGATCAAAGGCAGCTCCCTGGAGGTGCTCTGGCGGGAAGTCGTAGCTGTCGTTCGGCCAGGTCCGGCTCCATGAGTAGGGAACAATCCCCAGCGGCTCCGAGACAACGAAGAGGTCCACCTTCTTGTTGCCAATGGCGTCGAGGTAGCCGGCCTTATGCGAAGGCGCATCGGGGAAGGGCTTGGTGGCAGCGCAGGGCAGTAGCACCGCGGTCTTGTGCTTCGGTTTCCAGCGCAGGGACTTGCGCCAGTTCTCGGTGATCGCCGAGTCCTTGATCACCTTGAGCCCTTGAGCTGGGCTGGTGACTCCGAAGAAGCGTTTGTTGAGCCTTCCGATCTTGTTGTAGGAGAACGCGCCTCGGATGGGTGACTCCGGCTCGGCGAGGCGCCCCATAATGGCGTCAATCTCGTCCCGGTACTCGTCCACGAAAGCGGTCAGGTCAGGGATGCGGGACGCCCGCCATAGGTCCCACAAGGTCCCATCGTTCAGAATCCAGAGCTCGCGTTCCTCGTCGTCTAGTTGGTATGGGCGCTTACTTCCAAACAGAGCGCGAAGGTCCTGGCTGTAAACGCGCTCATTGTACTTGGCCCACTTGGCGGCCGAGACGCGGTGAACCCCTCTACCACGGCCCCCGCGGTCAGGCCGCCGCATGTCTCTGCGACCACCTGGCTTCGGGAGCAGGAGATAGGGGCGCAAGCGATTGAGATCGCCGCGCACGTTTCGATCCATCGCCGCGCAGTTGCGGTTGTAGCCCTTGCTCATGAGTTCCTGCGCGAGGCGGACCTGCAAGATGTGCGGAAGGTCGTCTGGGCTGAACTTGTGTCCTCTCGAGGGCCAGGCGGGGTCCAGTTTCCGGATCGCCTCCATGAGCGGCCAACTCAGGTTCCCCCTCGCCACCTGGCTGTTGAGGCCGTTCGGCTTGGCTCCCCAACTCTCAGTGACCTCGGCGATGGTGCGTCCTCCTTTGCGCAGGTCCTCGCCGCGGAGACTCCAGACTCTCGGCGCTCGCTCGCGTCTCTGCCTTGCGATGGCCTTGGCTTCGTAGTCCACCACCCGTTGGAACGACTCCGGCTCGGCCAGTCGCAGCGACCAAAACCAAGAGCTCGGTTGAAAATGGCAACTAAAACAACCACTTTTGGAGACTATCCAATCCCCCTTGTCCAGGATCTTCTGCTCGTCGGCCTTGCTGATCCCCATCTCCACCAGGGGATAGACCTTCTTCACCGCCCAGGTGAGCAGGGGGATGGACCGCTTCGCGCCCAGCGACCGCTGGATCTTCCTGGGCTGCAGCGCCGGTGGCGCCCAGATCCGCATGCGCTTGGTTTCGTCGGCAGCGATGCCGATCATCAGGACGTTGGGAGCGACCTCACCGCGAGAGGCCATGATCCCCCAGCGGTTCAAGGTGATCCCGTACTTCATCACCAGGAGGTCGTTGAGGACCTCTTCGACCGGGATGATCTTGTGGCGCTCTGTGCAGCTCGCGGTGTTCTTCCCGGTGGTGCGACCGTAGAGGCCGGCTGCCCGGTCCAGGTCCACCCATTCGTGGTAGCCGCCCACTGCAGCTTTTCGCTGCATTTCAGCGAGGGTGGGTCGGTCGCCGCGGAAGTAGCGCACCTTGCGCCAGGCAGGGACCTGGTCTACTCCCTTGCGCCAGATCCGCATGAAGGCGAACTGTTCCTGGTCCGGGGGCTTCTGGAGGTTGAAGAACGGAACACCCGCCTTGTTGCAGGCTTTGGTGACTCTGTCGATGAGGCTGTAGGTGTGATCCCATTCGATCCCGGTGTCCGAGAAAATCACGGCATCGAGGTCGGCCAGCTTGTAGCGCACCCCGTCCGCCACGACTCCCTTTCCCTGGAGTAGAGCGAAGATCGACATGGAGTCGCGACCCAGGCCCATACTGAGAGCTACAAGCGGGCGCTCCCGGCCAGGGTCGAGCATGCCGCCGAGTTGCGACAGGAAATCAGGCATCAGGTCGGCCCTCCTCGGCCCTTGAACGCTCCCGTCGGCAGTCGCCAGTCGCCCTTCACATGCACCATGGCTGGAGTGAATCTTCGCCCACCCATCGCGACTGGGAGCCACTTCTTGCGGATGGGTGCAGGAATGGAGGCGATGATTCTCTGGGCTTGAGCCTCCCCTTTGTCGGCAGCTTCCGTCAAGGTCACACCGTGGGTAATGGTGGCCCCCTTGCGCCGCTCCGCTTTGACCAGGCCGCGGAACTGACCTGGGGCAAACCTGCGCATCAAGGCCCAGTGCGCGGGAGAGGTGTAGATGCAGCCAAAACAGGAGCAGTGGCTCCAGCCCAATTCGTAGGCCGGATGGGGTTGGATCTTGTGGCGCTTCATCAGCGCCCAGACCTCTTCTTCGGTGAGGTGATGCACCGGGCGCCACTGGTCCACATAGCGCCGGGTCGGCGCGTGAGTGCGGTGGGGTTGGACACTGGAATACCTGGCCCGGTCCTTGGACTCTTCGCGGCGCTCACCAGTCACTACCAGGAAGCGGGGGATGTGGCCCAAGGCTTCTTTGCTGAGGCGGGCACTGTAGAGAATCCCCTTGTCCGCCGGCTCCATCTTCATGCCGTAGGTACACCAGCGTTTCACCATATCCTTCTTGGCGGGCCAGCCCGGCCGTCCCTCGAGCCAGCCTGCCTCGGTGGTCGCTTCGCGGACGACGCGCCGGCCTCGCTCGTCGAGGTCCTCGAAGTACATGGGATACATGTGCCGACCCTTGCGCTGTAGCTCGCCGATGATCCCCTCGGCTCGCCACTGCGTCCACAGGGGAAGACCCATCGCCTTGGCGGCAGCAGCGACGTATTCCCGCGTCACCGGCCAGTCCATCGAGGACACCGCGCCGTCGTCGCCTTCCCCGTCGACGTTCTGGTGCCATATCTCGATCTTGTCTCTCGGAGCTCCCGCCTCCAGGAGCCAGAGCAGGGCGGCCCAGGAATCCTTGCCGCCGCTGAACTGAACGAGGATCTTGTCATAGTCGGACCAGCGAACTCCGCGCGGACGCTTCCAGCTCTTTGTGGACTCAGCGACCTGGGGCCGGGGAGACGTAATGGTGACCCCCGGAAAAACTGTCTTTGCCTTCCGATCCCAGGACCCATCCACCCACGGGATCTTCTCCCCCGAAGCCGGCAGACGAAGGGACAGCTCTCCACCCGGATCGGCAAAGGCCGCTATCCTGAGTTGCTGGAGGATGTCGAGCGCCCGCTGACCGGAGCCGTGGATTGGACAGTGTCTCATTACGGGGCAGTATAAGCGTCGCCGCTTCTGTAGTATGTTTGCCCTTGCTGAAATCATTCAGGATGCAGGAGATCCCGATGGCCGCGAGGAAGAGGAAAGGTCGCCGGAACCGCCGAGATCGGGGAACCTTTGACGAGGCCGCCCAGGCATGGGCGGATACAGTCAACGAATGGTACGACCTGGGGGCGACCCAGGCCGAAATGAAGCTGGCCTATGCAGCCTACGCACAGGACAAGACCGCAGACTATCTGCGGGCCTTTTTTCGCGCGAAGCAGAGCGGTTACCCCGGCACCTGGTTTATGCACCTGGACACCGAAGATCGGGAGGGACTTGCGAACGCAATCGAGCGTATGCGGGAGGGGGAGACCGGGCCCTTCCCAGCAGCTCCTGGGCTGACCAAGGAATTGGCAAGGAGGGCCCTGCTCCTCCCAAAGGGCAACCCCAAGGGCAACGGTAGCTGGAACAGACACAAACGAGAGGGTCGAGGCATGAAGAACTGTCCATACACTGCAAAGAAGAGAAGACGAGCTCTTTTCAACATCCTCACTCTCGGCATGGCCGACCGGGTGATCCCGTCGCGCAACCCACAGGGCGAGTTCCTTCCCTTCTCGGTGGCAGCTCCTGCTCTCGACGACTACCGGAAGACCCGCTCCCACCGGCCAGCCCTGTCTCGGGATCTGCGCGGGCGCTTTGTCTCCGAAGACATCGAGGCCGCCGGCCTGGTGCGGGGCGGCAGCAATCGCGCTATCCCCTCTCGCAACCCGGAAGGAGAGTTCCTTCCTTACTCGGAAGCAGCTCCCGCCCTGGAGGACTACCGCAAGACGCGCTCCTATCGACCCGCTCTGTCTCGGGATCTGCAGGGTCGCTTCGTCTCCGAAGACGTCGAGGCTGCGGGCCTGGTGCGAGGCGGGCGCAACCTCAGCTTCCGCCAGTGGTGCGAACTCGAGGCGCGAGAGAGCGAGAAGCAAGAAGGCATGGTCTGGGACAAGAAGCGCCACAAGTGGGTCAAGCCTCGCGGCCAGCGCAAGGACGTCGGTGGTTTCGAGATCCGAAAGGGCAAGTGGAAAGGCGAAGAAGTGGGTCGAGGCCGCGCTCGTCACCGCTACTCGGGCAACCCCCTCACCACTCAGCGCCGCCGCATGCCGGCCAGCGATTTCGCACTGCCTGTCTCGGCGCAAAGCGCCAAGTTCAAGAGGGACCACCCCAAGAACGCCGGGGCCTATCCCATGTTCGACCGCGCTCACGCAGCCAACGCTCGCTCCAGGGCGACGCAGATGCTCAATGCAGGCTGGCTCACCTTGCGCGAAGCCCAGACAATCTACAACCGCACCTCGGACCGCTGGGACTTCGCCTACAAGCGTCTCGAGCAGAACCGCCAGGGCAAGTGGCGAAGTGTGAAGGTCGCGTCGAAGCCGCCGCTGCGAGCTGCCGCCAATCGCTACTCACCCTACAATCCTAATTGGTAGTTGTGACAAGGGACTGACGATGTATCACGGCTACGAAGATCCAACCGCCCATCCAGGCCAGTCCTGCGCGGAGGCTCACCCAGGCATGACTCACGGTCAGTGGGAGGGTGACACCTACGGCTACGACGACTACCTGGACGACTACGGATCGGCTGTCATGCTGTCGCCAGAAGCCAGGTTGAATATGTTCATCATGGCTCCCGGCAAGGGCGTGATCCGCAAGGGCTCCACGGGCACGGAGGTCAGGCGACTCCAGAAGCAGCTCAAGTACCTCGGCCATGACATCGGCAAGGTCGACGGGGCGTTCGGACCCAACACCAAGAAGCATGTGAAAATGGCGCAAAAGGCAGCCTCCCTCAAGGCAGACGGAGTGGTTGGACCTAAAACCTGGGCCGCCCTTTCCGAAGCGGTGAAGGTTGAGATGAAAAGGAAGCAACTCGCGCAGCGGATTAGCACCGCCCCTCCGGCGCCCCGGTTCTCGCCAGGTGATGTCACGGGGGTACTGTCATCAACGCTCGATCCCCTCGTCTCGCTCCCGTCGCCCTCGCCGCAGCCCACCCCCTTCCAGCCGGTCGCCATCGCCGCCCCCGGCCCTCCGCGGCCAGAGCATGGGGTGAAAGCCTTCCTCGAAGCAGCCGATGGGGTGGACTACACCGTCATGGGTGTCTCCGGCTTGGCGGGCGGCTGGCTCGTCGGTACCGTGGCGCGAGGAATCGACGTACCCTGGTGGATGGGCGCATTGGTCGGCCTCGGCGTAGCGGGTGGAGCTGGACTCGCTGCTTCGGTGAAGCTCAGGCACAAAGACAGCCTCGAAGGCGATTTTGCGTTCGCTGACGAACTGCTATTGGAGTAAGCGATGCAATATGTTGGCTATGACGAATACGTCGGATATGACGACGACGATGACTACCTGGACGAGCCTGAGTTCGGCGCCTGGGAAGGTTCTCTGGCGCTCCAGGGCGACTACGGAGATCAGTACGGCATCGAGGCGTCGGGGTTGATCTCGACCTCGCAGTGGGTCGGCGCTGCCGCCGGAGCTGCTGGTGCGGCCTGGGCGGGTGGCAAGACCGCGGAAGACTTCGGCATGGACCCCTGGATCGGCCAACTCCTGGGCGGCGCCGCCGGTGCGGCGGCGGGTTTTGTCCTCCCCGTGATAGTGCGAAACAGGATGCCCGCCATGGGCGACGACGAGGACTTCGCTTTCAGCGGCGACCCAAAGAAGGACTACGACAGAGCGAAGTCCAAGTGGAAGCACTGGAAGGGGAAGTACGAGCGCCAGAACAAGAAGAAGTTCAAGAGCGGCCCCCTGAAAGGCAAAGTCAAGGACCCACTGGGCTGGCGCGTTGCCAAGGACAAGATGAAGTCCTGGAAGAAGAAGATGGACAAGGCCCAAGCCGCCGGGGGCGGCCCCAAGCCCAAGGCGCAGAAGCAACCCACGCCTCCGGTCACTGGCGGACCCACGCTCGAAACCGACATCATGGCCCAGATGGCTGACCTCACAAGCGGCGGCATGCCGACCGACCTGGGGAGCTGGGGTACGGGCACAGCGACGGCACCTGTTCGCGATCCGGTAACCGGAGAAATCCGCACTGATGTCGCCCAACTCGACCCCGCCACTGTGGCGGCTCGCGGCGGCCCGCCGGAAGAACAGGGGTGGTTCTCCGCGCCCATGTGGGACGACGGACCCTCCCGCGCCATCATTATCGGTTCCACCACCGGACTCCTCGCAGCGGGCGGCCTCGCCTGGTGGCTACTCTCCGGCGACGGAGAAGATGCGCTCGGTGAGGACTATCAGGACGCCCTCGGGTAGGAGGGACCGTGCCGATTGTCGAAGAAACCTGGACCAAGTCCCACCCCATATCCAGGAGTTTCCTCTACCTAAAGGTGTTCGGCGCTGAGTTCATGGTGTTCGAGGCCGACGACGGGGGCGAAGCTGATGTGATCGAGACGGTCCGCAAGAAGGGCCGCTTCACCAACTACCTGGTAGCCAAGGTTCAGATTCAGGACGGCGACTGGTGGGTCGAGAGTCCGCAGCGATGGTCGGCTAGAGGCCGGGAGCGCGAGCCCAGCATCGGCGTCGGCGCCCTCAAGAGGGCGCTCGAAGAAGTGGACATCGGCGACTGGATGACAGGGAAAACGGTTCCCCGTTTCGAGCCGAAGGGCCACAAATCCATCGTCGTCCGCAGGCACGGCCACTTCAACATGCTGCGCGACCTGGAGCGGCGCACTGACGCGCTGCGAAAGAGCCTCGCTAAAACAGACCTGAGCTGGAATCCGAAGCTGCAAAAGCAACTCCAGGCCCTGCTTCGCAGAAGCGAGAAGACCGTCTCCAAGTTCCACGACGCCGAGCTCAAGCACCGCATCCACGGTGGGGGCGCGATGCTCTCCTTTCCGAGCATCCCCAAGACAGCCAAGCTCATCGACGAGCTGGCCGGCGCGGGCCTCTTGTTCACTGGTGATCCCCTCGGGGCGCTGCCCCTGGTGGCGATGGCAAACCGCAAAGGCCGGCGGGCCAAATACGAGCCTTTCCAGAAGTACGACGAGCCGCGCAATCCTCAAGATGCCCTGGTGCTTGCCCTGGTCCTGGCGCTGACTGCTCCCAGCGACAGCGACTCAGAAGAAGCGATGCGCATGGCCCAAGGCATCATTTCTCACTTCCGCATCTCTGAGCGAGCTGTTCAGCGCGCCCAGGCCAGCGCAGAGATGATCGTCACGATTGAGAGCCTCCAGGTGGAGGGCAAGAGCGTCGAGGACCTGATCCGCGCAGGGGTGGTTGTTCCCGCTGTGGCCGGCATCGTGGGAGAAGCCAACAAACGCCGCGGCAACAATCCATTCAGGATGCCGGGGCGGCGCGGCATCAACCGCAAGCACCCCTTTTGGAGAGTCCAGCGGTCAAAGAAAGAGGTGCGAGCCGGGATGATGAAGCACCTGGCCGCCTCCTACCGGGACGACCCGGAGGGGCTCGCAGAAGACGTCACCATCTATTGGGAACGCCAACCTGCGCTCGAGTCCGACGCAGTAGCCGCAGCCCGAGAGGCGGCGTGGGAAGAGCGCGACCACAAGCGCAAACGCGAGGGCAAGACCAAGCGTAGGCCCCAACGCGAGGACCAGATCGCGAGGTTCAAGCTCCGGCGCCAGAAGAAGGCCATGGATCGCTGGATGCGAGCAGTCATGGCTGGAGATATTCCCGCTGTAGGGGAAGCCAACCGCTCAAACACGGCTGCCACTGAGGCGCAGTGGCGAGCTCGGCTCGACGCCATTCGACGGCACTGGGAGCGCCAGGGTCAACGTGCCAAGTCTCGGATGCCGCCGGCCCCTCGCAGTAAGGACTGGCCCTGGACCGACCCTCCGTCACGCATAGGCGCTGACTGCAAGTGGGTGTCGTCCTCGAAGCCGCCCACCAAAGACGGCGACTACCTGGGCTACGTCCCGGATCAAGACCCACGGGATCGCGTCTGGATAGTCGGTTTCCACAAGGGCATGTGGACCGATGTGGAGGGAGTGTCTCCCCTCACGGTCACTCACTGGACGAAGATGCCGGGCAAGCCGGTCGCCAGGGGAAGAGCCAACGAGGCGGTGCGCTACCTCTACGTCGAGGGCACCTGGGACCACAGGCCACCGCCCAAGACCTGGGCCAAGAAAGAAGCCAGCTACTACTCGCGTCGCCTGGCCCGCAAGGCCAAAGCCGTAGGCAGCAAAGCGTGGCAAGACTACCTGCGCCTTCGCGGGGTCTGGCTCTTCGTCAAGGTGCGCGGGACGGCATCGCTGACGGCGGACTCTGCCAGGAACCTACTCGAGAGAGCCCTGAACGGAAGCGAACTCGCCGCGTCCACTATCACTGTCCTGGCAGATCCCTTCGATCTGACCAAGGGCACCCCGCTACGCGGCCCCAAATACGGCCAGCCCGTGGGAGTCCTTCCGGCGAGGCTCAAGCCGGAGCTACCGGCTCCGCGCTTCACCATCGGCCGCACCGAGAAGACCCCGTCAGGATGGGAGCGCGTCGAGAGGGACAAGGGAGCCGAGATCGACCCGGCCGGACCAGTCGATCCCCAGGCCCTGTGGATGGGCTTCTACAACGTGCCGGGCAGTCATGATCTGGAGGGGCTGCCTGGGATGCGCTTCTTCGTCACCCACAGCTCCCCGTTCTCCATCCAGTCCGTCTCCACCGACTCCATCGGCTTCGCTCACATCCCAGTGGTCAAGGTCACCGCCCTCGCCAAGGACATCCACAACTTCGGTGCCGATGTCGCTCGGCCGTTGGCTGTGGCGTTTGCCAAAGACCAGGGTGTCGTCTTTGACCTGTACTATCCGACCAGGGGCGTTCGACGATCTCGGGTGACCACCGACCGCAATCCGGCCAGCGCCTCCTACGGCAAGAACAAGAAGATGGAGGAAGTGGAAATCACCTTCGAGATCCCCCAGGAGCAACTCAAGCGTTTGCCCCGCGAGAAGCAACAAGCCTTCACCTCCCCCTGGTCCCACAGCCTCCGCTGGGGCCGAGACAAGATCGACCACTGGCTCGGACTCGACAAGGTCGAGGTCCTGGCGGCCTACCGGGCCAAGAAAGGTAAGAAATGAACACCCTCAACGCGGGCATCAAGATCGCCCAGACCCTCTTCAACGGGCAGACTCCAGTCACCGTCGCCGGAACTGCTGAGGCCCTGGCTGCGTCACAGCCCCTCATGAACGGCGTACTGATCAAGGCTCTCGATGACAACACCAACCTGGTCTATGTCGGCAACGCTTCCGTCGATTCGTCGAACGGCTACATCCTCTTGGCGGATGCCAGTGTCTTCGTAGAGATCGACGACCTAGCCAAGGTGTTCATCGACGTTGACACTAGCGGCGAAGGCGTCAGTTGGTTAGCGCAGTAGATGGCCCGCAGAAAGACCAGGCCCGGCGTCCAGCAAGAGCTGGTCTACAAGGCTGCTGACATCGCCGGCGGCGGCGGGGGGGATGCCTTTGAAGCTGCTGTGCTGGGGGAGGGAAGTCTCTACGGTTTTTGGACTTGTGAGGGGCTGGGAGTCGGTGGGCTCTCTACGGGCAATCAGGCCATGACCGACCAGAGCGGAAACGGTCGACCTGACATTCAGGTTGTCCTGAGTGCGCCAAACAACTGGATCATCGACAACACCAGCCCCCCCGGCGCGTTAGTCTCTCTGGCTCAATATGTCGAGACAACAGCAGGTAACCAAGGCATCACCAACTACGCCGCTTTGGCCTCCGCTATCGTGGCTCCGGTAGCAGGCGGGGCAGACTTCTCAGGCTTCGTCCTGTTCTACACTCCCTCCCTCCCCACCAACAACCAACAGACAGACATCATGACCGCCTTTGGCACTACCGCTGCTCCTAATGGCGCAGGAGCCGTGGGAGCCGCTGTGGAGTTTGTGGACAACAAGTTCCCCTTCGGCCAGATGCTTGGTAACGCCTATGCCGACGCGGGAACGAATTGGTCGAAGTTCGCGATGCTCGCCCCGCCAGCCGCAGGGCAGTGGTGGTTTTATGGCTTCCGCATGGTTTCCCCCACGAGCTACTTCTACGTCCAGCCTTTAGGAGTGGCGTGGGGAGCGGGGCAGGTCGCTGGGACTGGCAACCCAGGAAATCCAGCCATCGACTACATACTTCGCACAGGACTTCGGTTCGGCTACGGCACGAGTGGGGGAGCAGCTCCTTTGGTGCAGCGGTGGGGGCCTATCGCGTGGTTCGCTGCGGATATTGGGGCGGCGGGGCTGCAAACCATCTATGAGGCTATCGCGTGAAGTTCAACGCCATCTACATTGGAATGGGCGTAGCCGCCCTGCTCTTTGCGTTCACGAAAAGAAAGCCACAGTACGGCCGCGCCATGCTGGTGGGAGACTCGCACAGTTCGCGGCCTTGGGCTGTGGGAGGCCAGCTTGCAAAAAAGCTGTCGGATGCAGGCATCCCCACACACACAGAAGCGCACGGAGGCATGAACACTGCCTGGTTTTTGCGAAGCGGAACATTGGCAAAGGGGCTTTCCAAATCGCGCCCCGAATTGCTCGTTGTCATCATGGGAACCAACGACTCACGCATGGGGATGCACGACCCGGCGTATGACCTTGCAGGAAATCGCCTTCGTTCTTTCAAGAAACGGCGGGCCAGCTACCGAGCCAATCTCGCTAAGTTCGTTCAAAAGGCAAAGGACGCAGGGGTGAAACACATCATCTGGTTTGGACCCTCAAAAATGTCTGGGAAAAAAGCCTTCCTCATGGAGCCAGCATTACGAGTGGAACGCTGGCAGCAAGAAGTGTTGAAACCACTTGGGGTCGAATGGCACTCCTCAATGGAGTTGACCAAAGACCTCCCGAACAGCGACGGTATTCACTTCAAGAAGCGCGACTACACCACCTGGGGGAACCGAGCCGCTGCTCTCGTCTTCGACGATGTAGCGGCTAAGACGGCAACTTCCTAGCGCGACCGCTCTCGGGTCAAGACCAATACAGCCAATAGCGTCGGCACCACAGCTACCAGGGCTCCGAGTACAAGCACCGTGCGCCAGTCCGGCCCCGGTGAGTCCTGTCCGACGTAGACCGGGACCTGGGCGGGCAGCCATTCCTGGCTCTCGGGTTCAGCTAACCATTCGCCGTAGGCGTCTCCCTGGCGGCTCTCGTCGAGCATGGGTCGGACAACGGCTTGCACAGCTCGCGCGTTGGCGTCGCCGAGAACGGACCAGGCCCAGTCGTCGCTCACGCTCTGGGCCGGCTGTAGGGAAAGACGAGTGGCAACAGCTTCTTCCTTTGGGCGCGGATGTCTTGAGCCACCTTGCAGGGATCGGCCCCAGACAGCAACTCCTTCTGCGCCTTGCGCGACATGAGGGCCAGCTTCCCTGGCAGTTTACCGAGCCGCTTCTCCTTGTCCAAAGAGGCTGCTTCGTCAGCGAGGGCCTCAATGGCGAGTAGGTGCTTGCCGATGCAGTCGGGGCACCTCTTTTCGGGAACCGACAGGTGGTCCTCGAGTAGGATCATCTGCTTGGCTGCTTCGCGGATGTTGAAGGCTGGGTTGGAGACGGGGAGGATCTTGCCGGGCTTGACGGTGAGCAGCTCCAGGTTGCGCCGTCCGCCCTTGCCTCTCTTTGTCCTCTCGGCCATCACGGCTTGCCAAAAGGAACTGTCCCTGGTGAGCCAAAGCGGGAGCTCCGGGAAGTCCTCGGAGGTCGGCTCGACGGCCCACTCCGCGTCCGCCGGGAAGATGCGGTCCAACTTGCGCTTCTGGGAAGCCGAGAGGAACTCCAGGAACACCTGCGCGTTGTGCTTCACGTTGCGCCCACCTTGATACCCCTTCGGGATCGCGTAGCGGACCTTGATCCCCTTCCCCCAGGCACCCGTTCGGTAGCGGAACTTGTCGTAGTCCGGCTGTTCGAGGCGCGTCCAGGCGAACTTGCCCTCGGTTCGGTGAGGCTCTTTGAGGGGAACGAAGTGGTGCTCCTGGAGCCATGCCTGGATGCGCCGGTCGGGCCAGCCCTTCGGGAAGCCGATGGACTGGACGCTAGCCGCTCGGTTGCGGCGCCCCAAGACCTGGATGGCCGCGTTCAGGGTCTTCATTTCTTCGGTGGCGAGGGCTTTTTCACCAGGACGGCGATCCGGGTGAAGGCACCAGGCCAGCTTGCGGTAGACCTTCTTCAATTCGATGGGACTGCTCCACCTCGCCGTGAAGCCGCAGGACTCAGCCAGCTCGCGGAAGGCGTCGCCGGCCTGGGAGACTGTCATGGTCGCCCTTCTTCCGCGTTTTTTCACAGCTTCTCCTTCGCACCGCAGATCAATCTGCGATAGCATACGACTCAGCCAGAGCACCCACCTCCCCCTCGGTTGCTCTACCTCTGCCTAGAAGACCTCGTTGGGACGCCATCGGGGTCTTCTTGGCTCCAGCTATGATACAGTTGCTGCGACCTTTCCCTCACCTGAGAGACAAAAAATGAGCATCAATCTACGTCAGGGATCTCACGGCCCGCTCGAGAGCTACCCCAACCCCGGCTCCGTCGGCTCTGTCCGCTTCACGTTCAACGCCGGCGCCACCGCCGCGCAGGTCGCAGCCGACGACAGCTTGTTCAACAACTGGACACTGCTGGCCGCAGCCTCGACGGGCCGCAGCGGACCGGTCACGGTCTACCTCGTCACAGACCTCACCGTCACGGGCACCGCAGCTCTCAACAACTTCCCTGGCGGCTCGCAGATGATGGGAGCGGGTCAGCTCCGAACCGTTACCCTCTCGGGCACTGTCGGAATTAGAGGGATCGAGCTGTTTCATAGCTTGCAGATTGTCGGCGACATGACTGGCGTCCCGCCGCTCAACGACCCTGCGATCACCTTCAGATCCTGTGAGTTCAACCACACCGTCGCCCCCGTTGTGCTACTCGACACCAACGGCTCTACGCTCAACCTCCAGGGCTGCGTAGATACCGGAGCGACGGTCCTTGGTCTCACCGTTCCCGTCGTCCAGATCACCGGAGCAGGCGCCGAGAACTACAGCCTCATCATGGAGGACACTACCGTACTCGCTTCCAACGCGGTGCTCGCCAACAACGTCGCCTACAATTTGTTCTACTTCTACGATCAGAGCGCGGGCGCCTCGGCTCTCCAGACCCAGGCCGCAGGGGCAGCGATCATCAACAACTTCAGCACCGCTGCGCTCAGTGCCCCCAACATCGACGGTTCCGCGGGCAACATCGGCGCCAACACCGTGTGGCCTATCGGTGCAGCCAACGAATCCGCCCAGCTGTCGGCGCAATTCCTAATCGTCGGCACCGATAATAGCGGCGACTACACCCTGGACATCGGCCAAACCAACGCCTTCATCCAGGGGCAGATNCTCTATGTGAGGAACAACGGCNNCAACGNCGACACCATCACCCTGCGCNANCCGGGNGGNGNCNNNATCNTCGGCGNCACCGTGATTGGCACCGCCGGAGCGGGCGGGCACACAGAACNGTGTGACGCTGATATGGCACCGCGACGGGGCCGGGGTGGGAACCCCCGGATGGGAAATAGTGAGCGCCGGCACCGTCTAGCCGGTCCTACTCATAGTCCCTGGCCCCGATGAACGCCGGGAAGCGTGGGATTCCTTTGTCGGTCAGCTCCTGGTAGCGCACCGTGATCACTGTGCCGACAGGCAAGGGGTTCTCGCGCTGCTCGTCGCTAAGACCTGTACCCACTCTGAAACGAGCCCCGGTCGAGAGCAATTCCGCCTTGTAAGATCCCAGGCGCCCCAGGTGGCGGCCAGCGCCCTTCTCATGGGCGATGATNCGGGCCTCTTCGTCGGTGAACCCCTTCAACTTGAGCAGGGTGGAGCTGCGCTTGGGTTCGTAGAAGCTGCCCTCGAGTCGGAGCATGACGCCTTCGCCGCCTTCCTTGGCGATCTGGCGGTGGAACTCATGCAGATCGTCGCTACCGACACAGAGCCGCTGCGGCACCAGGTGAACAAAGTCGGGCCACTTCTTGCTCAGAGAGGCCAGCTTGCGCATGCGCTTCTCGAAGGGGGCGTCGATCATGGGGGCGTCGAAGACCTCGTAGGTGATCCGGCGCCACTGAGGATCATTCGGAACTTTGCGCCGCACGGTGGAGATCGCGTCCCGAAACCTCCCTCGTCCCGCCCAGAGCTCGCCGTCGAGGACCACGTTCTTGGGAAGGGCCTTCTTGAACCAGGCCGGGGCGTTGAACACATTCCAGTTCCGCGACCAGAACCGCTCGCCGTCCCAAATGGCCCGCACCCCGTCCAGCTTCTCTGACAGCCAGTAGCAAGTTACGTCGCCTCGGCCGCCCCACTTCTTTGCAAGCAGGACGCCAGGAAGGTCCGCTACCAGTGGCCCTGGCTCCTGGCTGGGATCGGCCGGCTCGAAGTAGCCACGCGACGGGGTGACGGGGATAGGGGGTGTCTCCAGGCGNCGGCTGGGACCTGCGTAGCCCAAGGCTTGGATCTGGGGGTCGAGGGCGTCGAGTAGCTGCTGGATCTCCGCTCTGGCGCTGGGCCGCTCGCCGAGAAGTCCTTCGAGAAAATGGCGCGTCCCGGCGAACTTCTCTGGCTTCGCCATCGCGCCGATGCGATTGAGAGTGGCCTGGTACGGATTCTCGCCACGCTTTTCCGCATCCATGAAGCGCGTTCTGGCCCGCTTCGACTGGGTGAGGATCTTGCGAGCAGAGGGTGGCTTCGGCGCNGGGGCTTCCGGCTCGTCCTCGAGCATCTTCCCCAGCTCCCACAGGAAGTCGCCCTTGGCCCTGTGGCCCCGGTTGAACTCACCACAAGGCACCGGAAGAATCCTATAGACTCGGCGCGTTCCCTCGGCCCCCCAGGCGTCCAGCCAGACCCCGCTCGATGCGATCTGGCCCAGGTANCGGTTCACAGAGCGGGGGCTCATGCGCCTGCCGGTGCTTTGTAGGAGATCCCCGATGTCGTCCTTTGTCATGGGACGTTTCATCAACTCCCAGGTGAGGACCGCGACTCTCTCTGCCGGGGAGTTGGCCTGGGCGGCGCCGCCGGGGAGGGCTCTGCGNCTCGACGAGAGGTGATATTGGTTTGGCTCCCGCCAGCCCGATGCGTCCGCCACTTCCAGGGGGAGCCCAACAGCGCGAATGGCTGCCAGCACTCGCTTGACCGTGCGATGNCTTACGCCGAGCTCGTCCATAAGCTGATCCTTGGTGAACCAACCTTCCACCAGGAGACAGATCGCCCGCGCCACCTTTTGGGGTTTATCCACGCTCCATCCTCCGAATGTGCTTCTCCAGCGCCTGCTCGAAGCTCTTCGGTCGCCTCAGTCGGCCCCGGCGAAGGCGTGTGAGGAATCCCCTGACCGCCCGAGCCGACGCCAGCTCTCCAGGGTAACGCAAAGCCTCTTCGATGGGCGGGATGTCCATCGCAAAGGGCCAGGCGGTGACCCCTTGCGCGACCCATCGGCCCTGGCCGGGGATACCCCAGGCGGCGTGGGGCCACTTACTCAAATTGACGCGCTTTCGATCCTTCTCCCAGTCATAGTGCCCCGGCTTGACCAGCCGCTCCCCCACCCA
>NZAS01000074.1 GCA_002686195.1 Candidatus Pacearchaeota archaeon
CACTCGCAGTGGATATGGAGATCATGCCAGGTCAATATTTTATGCCATAATGGACAGAGATGATTTTAATATAAAATGCTTAGATGTTAAATGGGGCAATACTCCAAGAAACCATTTAAATCTTGAAGTATCAAGACATAAGAAATTATTAGATTGTTTTGTAAATCCAGAAGATTTAAAGCAACAACCTGATATATACATTGATATTAGGATACCAAATGAATTTGGAAATCCTGGTAAATTTAATATTGGTATTACTGCTGGAGTTGAAACTGATGTGGTTTCCCCTGAGTTTTTGATGGGTATGAATCTGATGAATTTAAATATTGTNCCATCTAGNTTTACAGCACAGACATTTCAAAAATGTAATTATGATCAGATGCAAGANACACCAGATGGNNAAAANNNAAAAATTGGTGANNTTAANTTGGANAAACCNATNAAAGTATTGTTTGAAGGAGTTGATACTGATGTTTATTNTCCNATGGANAAATATCAAATTAAATCTGATTTTGCAACTGAATTGGATGAATTNATNAAAGATGATTTTGCTTATTTACATGTNGGTCAATGGACNCAAGGTAATTATGGTGAAGATAGAAAAAATATNCCNTTGATGATNNNNAATTTTNTGAAGGCATTTTCAAATCANCCAAANCCACCNGCATTNGTTTTGAAAATAAATGGNGCNAATTTTTCAATNTTAGACAGGTATGATNTNGTTAAAANNATNAANNANATNAAANNNGANTTTTCACAAGTGGATTTNAAANCAAATATTTATTTGATTCATGGTGATTTAACNATTNAAGAAATGTCTNTNTTGTANAANNATCNNAANATAAANGCTTTTTTNACTTGTACTCANGGNGAGGGATATGGNAGACCNATGGCAGAAGCNACNTGTTGTGATTTACCNGTAATTGCTTCNAAGTGGAGNGGNCATNTGGATTTNTTAANTGATAAAGAGTCTTTATTNATNANTGGATTTNTGAAAGAAGTTCCAAAATCTATGATATGGAAACCAATTATTNTTGAACCGTCAAAATGGTTTAATGTTAATGAAGCTGATGTTGTTAGAAAATTAAGAATNTTNCANAAGAAATANAANTTAATAAGTAANAAGGNNAAAAGATTAGGTAAGAAAAANAGNAGAGAATTTTCATTAAAGGCNATGGCAGAAGAATTTAATAAAATATTGGATGAAGTACTTACANCCATNCCGAGTTCAGTNAGTTTNAAATTACCAAAATTGAAAAAAGTCGGAANCAAAGAAGACAAACCAGCTACCATTAAATTACCAAAATTGAAAAAGNTTACATGATGGATCANATGTTTTTAAAAGTGCCGTGTCCATGTTGTTTGGAAAATGNTGATGACATCAAAGATTCTTTGATTTTACTTGGTGATGAAGAACAAAACATGCAATGTTTATATTGTGGTTTTGCTTCAAATAAAAAAATGAAATCTCATATTAATGATAATCCATTTCCACAGGAATTTAAGGATGTATGTAGAAACATTAATGATAGGTGGTGGGCACCATCTGTTTTTACAACAGATCATTATATGGTAGTACCTTTGGTAGAAGAAGATAAATTAAAGTGGAGATTATTTGCACAAGACGATCCTCAAACAGAAGTTCTTGTACCACATTTTAGTGATGCTTACAAGATGGTAGAAAAATTGGAGAAAACCATTGGCGATCAGATACAATAATAGAAAGATAGTTTTAACAGAACAAACATTACCGCTGAATAAAATATTGCCTGGAATGATTACGACATTTAATTATTCTGAAGAAGGCGTTACTGATCCAAGACCTGTTCTTTTATTTCTCTATCGTGATAAAAAGAAAAAGACATTAGAGGGTTTAAATTTAAATTATATCAATCCTGCTAAGATTAAAAAACTATTTTCTATTATTGAATTTAAAAAAGGAAAAGTGAACGAGCAAGAAAATTTGATTGAATTGAAAGAAGATTATTTTAGGATACAGATATCTAATCCAAAGAAACGGTCAGCTTTGTCAGTTAAAAGATTTTATGGTGATATTGTTAAAGCTGATAAATTTTTTAAAGAAGCATATCGTAGTTATAAAACGACAAAATTAAGTGCACTAAAGGTTGCAAATATTTATTTAGATTTGATTGGTGTCAAACTTGAAGATTAGTTATTCCATATTAACCCATAACGAAACAGATTCGTTAGAAAAATTATTAAGATTTTTAGTTAAGTGGAAACAACCACAAGATGAGATTGTGATACTTGATGATTTTTCTGATAATGAAAAGACTAAACAGATATTGGATTTTTATGTATCTACTCATGANATTGTATTTGAACAAAGAAATTTATTAAATGATTTTGCANGTCAAAAGAATCATCTNNAAANTAATGTNTNNTGGGGATTATAGTNTNAATNTNGATGCNGATGAAATGATAAGTCGTTGGNTGATGAAAAATATTCATGGTATATTAGANGAGAATGAAATTGATTTGGTTTATTTACCACGAATAAATACAGTGGNTGGGNTGACTCAACAACATGCACNACAATGGGGATGGAGNGTNAATNAAGAAGGNTGGGTTAATTTTCCAGATTGGCAAGGTCGTNTATTTAAAAACAGACCAAATATAAAATGGGAAAAGCCAGTTCATGAACAAATAACGGGTTTTCAGACTTATTCACATTTACCTACAGAAAAACCATTTTGTATGTTACATCATAAAACAATTGATAAACAAGAACAACAAAATCAAAAATATTCGGGAATTTTAAGATGAGAGCATTAGTTACGGGTGGTGTTGGGTTTGTTGGTACTAACCTAGTAAAGAGATTATTAAAAGATGGCCATGAAGTAGTATCAGTAGATAATTATTCTACTGGTAAAAAAGAAAATCACCAAGAAGGTTGTTTATATCATGACTATGATTTGTCAAGTTCACATACACTTGGGATTTATGTAGACCACGGTAGTTATCCAGTTTGGAGAGAGTTAGAATATGATGTGATATTTCATATTGGTGCTTTAGCAAGAATACAACCTTCATTAAAGAATCCACATAAAACAATATTTAATAATTTTATAAGTACTCTCAATATATTAGAATATGCTAGACAAAATAATGTCAAAGTAGTATATGCTGGTTCAAGTACATTTCATCATGGGTTATATAGTAGTCCTTATGCGTGGTCAAAGTTTAGTGGTGAAGAGTTATGTAAATTATATAGTAGTGTATATGATTTAAGTACTGCAATTTGTAGATTTTATAATGTTTATGGAGAATATCAATTGGAAGAGGGGACTTATGCAACGGTTTTAGGTATATTTGAGAAACAATATAGAGAAGATAAACCATTGACAATTACTGCAGATGGAGAGCAAAGACGAGATTTTACTCATATAGATGATATTGTTGATGGTTTGATTAAATGTTCAGAGCATAATTTTAAAGCTGAGTTTTTTGAATTAGGTCGTGGAGTAAATTTTTCAATTAATGAAGTTGCTGAGTTATTTGGTAAGGATTATCCGAGAGAATATATATCAGCTCGTAAGGGTGAATATGATGTAACTTTAGCAGATTATTCTAAAGCAAAATTGAAACTTGGTTGGGAACCTAGAGGTGATATAATTCATTATATAAAATCTATAGTAGGTAAGTAATGAAACTTGGGTTATTTTGGGATGAAGCGATAAATATAAGTTCTTATTATGTTAAGGATTCTACAGGACATACATTTGATAATAAACCATATACTTATCATCATTCTATTTCACCACAATGTTATCCGTCAACTCATAATTTTACTTTTCTTTGGGGTGATGGGGTATTTTTACATCTAGCAGAATGGGATGAGTTACCAGATTATGATTTTGATGTTATATTTTATGCAAACGAAAGAAGTGGATTAGAGGATGAACACTACGATAGATATTGTGTTGGTAGGTTAAGGGATAAATATAAAAATGCCACCATAGTTGGTTACTTAAAAGAAGTTTACGTAAAGGAACACAGATACGAAAACAGAATTAAGTTCTTGAATGAATGTGATTACATCCATGCTGAAGCTGCTGGTAGGATGAAAACCCTTGATGAGTTTCTAAAGATAGAAAGTTTAACTGATAAGAAAATAAATTTTACTAACCAACCAGTAAATACTGAGTATTTATTTGATAATTTTTATAGTGATGAGAAAGAGAACGGCATCTATGCTTATCTACCAGCTCCGATACATCGTAGGGGTAGAACTTATGAATTTGCTAATTACATTGGTGATAAACATAATTTACCAGTTAAATTTAAATCATTACAACAAGGACAAAAGTTCGATTATTTATCACAGAGGGAATTCATTGAATTATGGACACCATCTTTATATCATTTTAACTTAGATCCTATTAATATTCATCCAGGTGGTCAATGTATGCAAGTAGCTTCAGTAGGTTCAATACACATCGGGGGTGTGAATGAATCACATGAAATATTGTATCCAGAAAGCGCTACTTGTGATGAGAAGATTTTAGAGGACTTGATGGATAAATATGTGGGTGATGAAAATGCTAAATTTAAAGCTATTGAATACGCTTGGAACAAAGTCAATGAACAGTTTAGTTTTAACAAAGTTAAGTTACAGATAGAGAAATTATATGGATAAGATAAATTTAGTTAAAAACACTATTGACAATAAAGATATAGATAGGTTGATTGAATGGTTAAAGGGATATCCAAAATTAACTAAAGGTGAGTTAAATCTTAAATTTGAACAAAAGTTTGCTGACTGGATGGATAGGAAGTATGCAGTATTTTGTAATTCAGGCTCATCAGCAAATCTACTTATGTTAAGTGCGTTAAATCAAAAGTTAGATTTCAACCTCAAGAGTGTCGTAGTTCCATCTGTTGCTTGGGCTACCGATTTGGCACCAGTTATGGAGTTGGGTTTCAAACCGATATTATGTGACTCCAATAAGATAGATTTATCTGTTGATTTAGAACACTTGGAAAGAATATTCATAGAGAAAAAACCATCTGCTTTACTTTTGGTATCCGTATTGGGTTTTTGTCCAAATATGAAAAAGATAACAGAGTTGTGTGATGAACATGGGGTTATTTTATTAGAGGATACTTGTGAATCTTTGGGTAGTGAATTAAAGGGTAAGAAATTAGGTACATTTGGTGCCATGTCATCTTTTTCAACTTACTTTGGTCATCACATTTCAACCATTGAGGGTGGTGTAGTAACAACAGATGATAAAGATTTATACGATATTTTGGTTTCAATCAGAAGTCACGGTTGGGGTAGAGATTGGGACACTCAAAAACAAATTGACTATCAACAAGATTGGGATGTATCTGATTTTGATTCATTATATACTTTTTATTATTCAGGTTACAATCTAAGATCAACAGAAATACAAGCTTTCTTAGGTATAAATCAAATAGATAAGTTAGATGATTGGGGTAAGAAAAGAGAAGAAAATTTGTTTAAGTATCAAGAGTTAATTAAGAATGATTATTGGAAAGTTACATTTGATAAGGATGACTTCAATTCTAACTTTGCTTATCCTATAATACATCCAAACAGAGAAAATATAGTAAAGGCTTTAATTGATGGTGGAGTTGAAGCAAGACCAATGATTTGTGGCTCAATGGGGACACAACCATTTTATATAAAGAGATATGGTAGGTTGGAGTTACCTAATGTGACAGAGATAGATAAATATGGTTTTTATGTACCAAATCATCCTAAGTTAACTAAGGAAGAAATCAATTACATTTGTAATATAATAAATGAGGGTATAAATGGATAAGAGGTTTACAGATAGAAATATAGATAATTTTCAATTCAATGGTGTTTGGTTACACAAACCAAGTGCTTATCACGACCATCGAGGTTATTATTACACTATTCATGATAGTCACACATTAGGTCAAGAAATTACATATGTAAAGGATAAATTAAGTTCGTCATCAAAAAATGTTCTTCGTGGCATACATGGGGATTATAAGACGACTAAGTTAGTGACTTGTGTCCACGGTGAGGTTTATTGTGTTATTGTCGATAATAGAGAGGACTCGGATACATTTATAGAATGGTCTTGGACAATGTTAAGTCTTCATAACAGACATGTATTGGTATTACCACCTGGTGTTGGACTTAGTTACTTAATATTAAGTGAAAGTGCTAACATACTGTACAAATGGTCTTATGACGGTGATTATCCAGATATAGATGAACAATTTACTTTACGCTGGAATGATCCAGATTTAAATATCTTCTGGCCAATCAAAGAACCAATTTTACAGCCGAGAGATATATGATATCAGTAAAAGAAATGAGAAGAATAATCGTTCAGGCTGCTTATACAGCAAAACATGGGCATATACCAAGTGCTTTGTCTATTGTTGAGATTATAAGAAGTTATTATGATGTAGAAACTGAAGATGATGTTATGATTTTAAGTAAAGGTCATGGGTGTTTGGCTTTATATTCTTTATTGGTTATTCAAGGTTATGTTGATGAAAAAGAATTGTTGACTTTTGGTAGAAAAGGTAGTAAATTAGGTGGACATCCAGATAGAAATAAAGTTGATAAAATTTATGCTTCGACTGGTTCACTTGGACATGGATTTCCGATTGCAGTTGGAACTGCTATGGCTAGAAAAATAATGAAGAAAGATGGGAAGGTATTTTGTGTGATTGGTGATGGGGAAGCTAATGAAGGTTCAATATGGGAATCTGTTTTGGTAGCGGTTAATAATAAGTTAGATAATTTAATTTGTGTATTTGACTGTAATAACTCACAAATAAGGTCTTTAGATCCAAAACTTACAACTGATATGTTTGAGTCGTTTGGGTGTGATGTAGTTGATGTGGATGGGCATAACATAAATTCGTTAGTCAAGGTGATGAAATCAGATTATAGTGGAAAACCAAAAGTTATTTTAGCTAATACTATTAAAGGAAAAGGTATAAAGGAAATAGAAAACGATATATTTGCTTGGCATCATCGGGCACCAAATGAAGAAGAATATAATAGATTTTGTGAGGAAATTAATGAGAGCTGAATTCGCTAAATTATGCCTTGAAACAGTTAAAACTGATTCTAAATCTATAGTAATGGTTGGTGATATAAGTCATTTTCTTTTAAGAGAAACGGAAAAAGTAGCACCCGATAGGTTTTATAATATAGGTATATGTGAACAGACTATGGTTAGTATGGCAAGTGGGATGGCAATTGAAGGTATGAAACCTATCATCCACACTATTGCTCCGTTTCTTGTGGAGAGAGCTTTTGAACAGATAAAAAACGATATTGGATATCAAAACACAGAGGTAACAATTGTAACGGTTGGTGGGACTTATGATTATTCTGATTTAGGTTGTACACATCATTGTTATGGTGACATAGCCATGATGAGATTGATTCCAAACATGCAGGTATTTGAACCATCAACACCAAAGGAATTAAGAGATTTATTTTTACAGACTTGGGGAAATGGGAATCCAAAATATTTTAGATTATCTGCCCATACACATAGTCAAGATATAAATGTAAAAGCTGGAGAAGTAAATGTAATTCGAGGTTCAAGAGATGGTAGGTGGGTTTTTGTGACGGGTCATTTATTAGATGATGTGTTAGATGATCTTAATTGCGGGGTTATTTATGTTTCTACTTTGCATAATATATCTAAAGATTCCGTTGAAAAATTAAGTGGGCTGTTTAATAAATCATTTACTAGTTTGGTTGATTTATATTCAGTAGAGAATCATTTTAAAATTGGTGGATTAGGTGATTTGGTAAGTGATGTATTTAATTTACCAGTGAAACGGATTGGTTTAGATAGAAAGTTTCTTACAAATTATGGACTTTATGAAGATTTGAGGGAAGAAAGTGGTGTGGATAGGAAAGGTATTTTGAGGCAATTAAATGAATAAATATATTAAACAGATATCAGACAGAATATTTAAGAATTCCGAATTGTCTGATTTTAAAAATAGTACAGTATTGATAACGGGTGCTAATGGATTAATTGGTGGATTTTTATCAGATTTTTTCGTATATTTGAATGATGAACATGATTTTGATTGTCGTTTAGTTTTAACAAGTCTTAGTGACAAACCAGAAAGATTGAAAGATATTTGGTATAGAAAAAGAAAAGATGTACAATATTATTCAAGAGATTTAACAAATGATAGTTGGTTTTTTGAAAAAATTGATTATTGTTTTTATTGCGCTGGATATGCTCAACCTGGAAAGTTTTTGTCTAATCCATTTAAGACATATTCACTTAATAGTGATTCTATGAGAAATACTTTAAATAGTGTTTTTAGTAATAATAAAAATGCAAAGGCATTGTTTTTAAGTAGTTCTGAGATTTATGCTTTAAATGATAATTCCGAATCACACAAAGAGGATGATGTTTTAGATGTATCTCTTAATCATAAACGAATTTCATATATTTTGGGTAAAATTGCCGGAGAGTGTAATGTTAATATAATGAGAGATTCTGGTTATAATGTTAAGTCTGCTAGAGTGTCGTTGTGTTATGGTCCTGGACATATGATGGATGATTCTCGTGTGATGAGTGATTTGACAAGAAAGGGAATTGAAAATGACACTATAGATTTATTTGATGATGGCTCTTCATTTAGAAAGTATCAACATATTTCAGATTGTTGTATAATGTTGATTAATATTTTACTTAATGGTAAAGAAGAAGTATACAATGTGGGTGGTAAAGAAGAGGTAACTATTTATGATATGGCAAAGATAATTGGTGATAGATTTGACAAAGAGGTGGTCAGGGGAGAGATTAATAATGAGGTTGCTTCATCAGCACCAAAGAAAGTTTCAATATCATTGAAAAGATATGAAAATGAATTTGGGCATTTTGATTTTACATCTTTTCAAGATGGTATGAAAAATTATTTAAATTGGTACGAAAATGAGATATTGTTTTGATATAGATGGTACGATATGTTCCACTAATTGTGAGTATAAAGATTCTGTTCCTTATCAAGAGGTTATAGATTGGATAAATAAAAAATATGATGAAGGTCATAGTATTACTCTCTTCACATCTAGAGGAACATCTTCTGGGTTGGATTGGTTTAAGTTTACTGAAAAACAAGTTAATGATTGGGGTATTAAATATCACGAATTGAAATTGGGTAAACCAGCATATGATTTATTTATTGACGATAGAGTTATTAACAACAAGGATTGGTATAAAAAAGAGGGACTAAAAATATGAACATATTATTTTTAGGCGCCGGTGGTCCTGCTGCTGTTGGTGCTATGAAATCATTACTTGAATGTGATTTTCAAGGAAAACATAAAATAGTATCTGTTGATATGGATGAAACTGCGGTTGGGTTTCATTTTAGTGATAAGAGATATGTCGTACCAAGATATATTGATGAATCGTATTATGAAACTATAACTGATATAATAAAAAAAGAAAATATAGATTTGGTATTACCTACAAGTGACGATGTGTTTACTGTTAGTAAAATAAATTTAGATGGTGTACAAATGTTTATGTCAAGTCACGAGCAGATAAAAAAATGTGTTGATAAATTTGTTTTTTATGAAACATGTAAAGAAAATTTCCCATTCCCAAAATCTACTGATAAATTTGTACCTGTTTTTGCAAAACCTCGTGATGGTAAAGGTAGTAGAGGTATAAAGTTAATAGATGATTTTGAAGAAAATTATATTTACCAAGAGTATTTACCAGGCACAGAGTATACAATAGATGTTTTATCGGATATGAACTCAGAAGTATTATCTGTTATCCCAAGAGTTAGATTACAAACGAAAGCTGGTATATCTACAAAGGGTAAGATAGTTAGAAACGAAGTTATAGAAAAAGAATGTAGTGATATAGTTAAGTTTTTAAATTTAAAAGGTGTTGTCTGTGTTCAAATGAAAGAAGATAAAGATGGGAATCCAAAGTTTATAGAAATAAATCCAAGATTCGGTGGTGGTACTTTTTTTACAACTCTTGCTGGTGTAAATTTTGTTAAGATAATATTGGATATAGTTGAAGGTAAAGAAGTGGAAGTACCAGAACCTAAAGAGATAACTGTATTGAGATATTTTGATGAGGTAGTATGTTAGACTTATTTCTTGATGCTACTGATATAGTGTGTTTATCACCTCATCCAGATGATTGTGAATACGCTGTTTCTGGTACTATATCAAAATATTACGATACTACTTTTTATGTAATAAATATTTCTTCTGGTGGTAAGTATAGTTTGTATGCTAATCAAAGAATTGAAGAAGTAAAAAAGTTTTGGTCAAGTTATGATAATGTAGAATTAATATTTTTGGGAGTGGATTTTATTCGTGATATCCAATGTGATTCTTTTATATCTAAAATAGAAAAGATATTATATCCTGATTGTTCTCCTAGTATAATCTTAACGCCATCATTTGATGATACTCATCAAGACCATAGAAAAATAAATGAAATAGCTAATTCATTAACTAGAAGTAAAAAGATAGGATTGGTGGAGTATATGACGCCAAGTACTAAAATAGGTTGGGTGCCAAATATGTTTGTGGATATTAATGAACATATAAAGACTAAAAAAGAAAATTTATTTAATTCATTTAAAACTCAATTAGATAAGCCATATTTTACAGATAAAGTTTTTGATTCATATCATTGTAATTATCAAACCATGAAACGTGATTTAGATAATGTGGAATTTTTTAAAGTAGGGGCATTATATCAATGAAGAAAAATGTAGTATTCTGGATAGGTGTTAAGAATGAAAAATATTCTCAAAAATATGGTGGATGGGAATGGATGGATATCACTAGAAAGTCTTGGGAATATTGGTGTAAAAAACATGATGTGATATTTTTTCCAATGGAGAAGCCAATAGAAGAAGATTTAACTAAGTTTAGAATCAATTGGCAAAAAGCTATTTTTTGTTTTGATATATTAGATGAAGCTGGGATAGATTACGACCAAATTTATTTAGTAGATGGGATGAATATAATTAAATGGGATACGCCAAATGTATTTGAATTGACAAATCATAAGTTTACTGCTTGGAGAGACACCGATAACTTAGGGTGGACATATAAAAGTATAGTTGGATATAAAGATTTCTTTGGTAGTTATGAATTTGATAAGCAAAAGTATTTTAGTTCTGGTTTAATTATTTTTAATGAACAACATAAAGAAGTTTTTCAATCATTTAAAAAATTATATTATGATAATGTGGATATGTTTGTAAAACTACAGGATAAAATTGTACGAAAGGGAACTGAACAAACTCCATTGAATTATCACATACAGATGAATAATGTTGAGATAAATTTAGATTTACCATTTACTTATAAACTTACACATATCCATCGAAAGGAAATGTTTAATCATAATTGGCAATTACCAGGTGAGACTACTCCATTTTTTATTAAATACGGTCATGTTTGGGGTTTTAGTGGATTGCCTAAAGATCAAAGAACTCAAATGATAAAACAAACTTGGAATATTGTAAAGGATAATTATGTCTAATATTGTTTTTATAGTAAATTTACCAGAAACCAAAAAAGTTGATAGGAATAAACCTTATCAGTTTTCAATTGATAGTTGGAAGAGATGGTGTGATGAGACGGGTAGAGCTAAGCTTGTTGTGTTAGATGAACGTATATATCCTGAAGATTATATGAATGCCAACTGGCATAAACTATTCGTATTTCAATTACTTGAAGAAAGTGGTATAAGTTACAATCAAATACTCATAGCTGATGCTGATACAATTATCCATTCTCAGTCTCCAAATCCTTTTGAATTGACAGATAATAAGTTTTCTGTTGTACCAAGCTATGGCAGTTTTGATTGGGTGTGTCGAAGTATAGAGAATTATAAGAAGCATTTATTTCCTGATATTGATGTACCACTTTGGGAATATTTTAATTCTGGTATCATCATATGTAATAAAAAACATAAAGAGTTCTACGATAAAATAATAAATTTTTATTTGGAAAATAGAGATAACATAGTCAAATTACAAGAAACCTATGGTGTTGGAACTGATCAACCTATACTTAACTTTTTCGTTCAAAAAGAAAATGTTGATTGTAAGTATTTACCATACGAATGGAACATGCAAGATATGAATAGAACTGANTTATTAGATGAAGATTTGACTTTTACAAAGATAGGTTGGATTTATCATTTTAATGGGATACCAAATAATAAAGATAATGNTGCTTGTTATCATTGGATGGAGAAAACTTGGGATAAAATATGCAGTATGTCTTNAGAAATCATANACAATACGGAGGAGTTTCAGTAAGTGAAGCNGCTGTNGAATTTATTAAAACTATATTAGAGGAAGGTAAAACTATANTAGANTTAGGAAGTGGTCCNGGTTCAACTGTNGGNTTGGGTAANAATTTATAATTTATATTCAGTAGAAAACCAACCAGAATGGTATGATAAATTTCCTGAATCTACAACTTATATAAATTGTAGGAGTAAACCTTACGATGATGAATATACAAAACCAGATGAATTTCAAGATAATATTTCTTGGTATCATCCTGATGACTTATTTCCAAACTTACCAGAACATTATGATTTAATTCTAATTGATGGACCTGGTGGCGTTAATCATGGATGGGGTAGAGGTGGATTTTGGAAACATATTGATAAATTCAATACAGATGTACCTATTGTTTTTGATGATGTTGAAAGGGAGATGAAATTAGTTAAATTAGTTTCAGAATATGTCAATAGAGATTATGTTTTATTAGAGGATGGGATGACAGGAGTTATACATGAAACCTAAAACAATATTTTGTGATATAGACGGAACTTTATGTGAGTATCCATATTCTTCAGAAATGGGTAATTATGATTTTGACCAAAAAAATATGCAACCTCTACCTGGAACATTAAAAAAGTTATGGGAATGGGATAAGGCTGGTCATATCATTATTCTAACTACTGGAAGAAAAGAAGGTATGAGGGAATCTACTGAAAGACAATTAAGAGAGGCTGGTGTTATCTATGATAGACTTATAATGGGAATAGGTGGTGGAGCAAGAGTATTGATAAATGATTTGAAACCAAATAGAGCTGGTGATACAGCGATAGCAATTAATTTAAAAAGAGATATAGGAGTTAAAGATGTCGAAATATAGTCACATTGAAGATGTTTGGGTACGAGAAGCATTGGAAGAATATAAAGATAAGATTGATGAGAATAAATCTCATCGTTTAGATATCAGTTCATATAGGGTTGAAAAACCTTGGGGATATGAACTGTGGTTAGAACTTAATGAACATTATGCTTATAAACTGATTCATATGAATAAAGGCTATCAGAGTAGTTTACAATGGCATGAGAAGAAAGTAGAAACTAATTATGTCATTGAAGGTGAGGCTGAGGTTCTACTTCAAAATGAAGATGGTACGATGGAGTCAAGATCTTATAAAGCTGGTGATGGTTGGTGTGTTCCATTAAAGACTAAACATAGAGTTATTGCTACAACAGATTATACTGCTTTAGAATGTTCTACTGCACATCTTAATGATTGTATTAGATTTGAAGATGATTCAGACAGGGGAAGTGGCAAGATAGAAACAGAACACGAGGGTAGTTAGTGAAAAAATTCTGTATATTAGCGGCTGGTTGTGGAACTAGAAACAACAATATTGTAGGCCTACATAAAGCACTTCTTCCTTTGGAGAATAAACCAGTAATATCACATATAATCGATAGGTTAGATGATGTGGATATAGTAATAGCAGTTGGGTACAAGTCAGAACAGATTAAAACATATATGAATTTGGTTCATTCAGATAAAAATATTACTTATGTGGATGTTGATAATTTTGATGGTGTTGGTTCGGGGCCAGGTTATAGTTTATTATGTTGTAAGGATGAATTACAAGAACCCTTTGTTTTTACTTCTGTAGATACATTGATTGGTGATGATATTAATTTAATGTCTATTGAAGAAAATTGGTTAGGTGTAGCATCAGTTGAGAAAGATGATTCTTTGAACTATTGTTTGGTTGATGGTAGTAAATATCTTGATAACTTATATTATGGAGTGGGTGATAACGCTTATATTGGAATGGCTGGTATTTATGAATATGATTTATTTTGGGATTCTTTAGAGAAACATAAAATAATAAAAGATGAATATCAAGTTATTCACGGTTTTGATGGGTTGGAACATATGAAACTGATTAATTTCATTTGGTATGATACTGGTAATAATAAATCTTATCTAGAAACTAAAAAAGTATTTTGTAATGATGTGGTGGCAAATAAAAGTGATGAGGCAATATTCATTGATAACGGAAAAGTAATTAAATATTTTGATGATAAAAACAAAGTTTCAAAAAGACTAGAAAGAACAAAGTATTTAAATAGCAATTGTCCTAAAATAAAATCTGTTAATGACAATATGTATGCCTATGATTATATAGATGGAGATTTATTATCTAATATATATGATGAATCTTTAATGTTACAGTTTCTTACTTATTGTAAAAACAATTTATGGTTACATACAGAAAAAGATGAAAACTTTTTAGATAATTGTAAAGAGATGTATGAGAGTAAAACTAAAAATCGAGTAAAAACATTATCTGGTTCTGATATAGATAATATTGAAATAGTAAATGGTGTTAAAGTAGAGCCAATCGAAGTAATGTTAAGTAAAATAAATTGGACAGAGTTTTATTCTGATTCTATTCCAACTTTTTTTCATGGTGATTTACAACCTGAAAATACACTTTTTGATTCAGTAAGTAAAAGGTTTGTACTGATAGATTGGAGACAGCAATTTGGTGACAGTTTGAAAGTTGGGGATGTTTATTACGATTTGGCAAAACTTTACCATGCAATTATGATAAACGGTCAAACTATATTAAAAGATATGTTTGATTGTAATATAATGGGTAAAGAAGCCAATGTAAGCTTTTATGCAAAAAGTAATTTGGTATTCTTAAATGAAATATTTCGTAATTTTTGTCATAAAAATGACTATAGATGGGATAATATTCAACTATTAGGGATACTTCAATATTTTAGTATATGTACATTATACGATAATTTTAAAGATGGAAAATACGGAAAGTTTCTATTTCTGTATGGTAAGTATCAACTATCAAAATTTATGAATAGGAGTGAAAATAATGAAAAAATTAATAGATTTATACAAGGTAGAGTCAACAGAGGCATTTAATAATATATCAACTACAAAAATTGCTAAGTTTGTAGATATGGTATTTGAAGCTTATGAGAATGAACAAACTATATTTGCTTGTGGTAATGGTGGTAATGTTGCTTCTGTGCAAAACTTAGTGGTGGATATGAATATGCATCCATTTGTCTCAGAGGATAAAGGAGTTCAAACAATACCACGAAATAAATTTAAGTGTGTTAGTTTGTGTAGTGACCAAGCAAGTATAACTGGCATTGGTAATGACTTAGGATTTCGTTTTATCTTTAGTGAACAATTAAAGTATCAAGGAATTAAGGATGATATTGTTTTTGGAATGTCTGGATCAGGTAATTCAAAGAATGTGTTAGAGGCATTTAGAGTTGCTAAAGAAAGGGAAATGAAAACCATCTTGGTTACAAGAAATGCTGTAAATAATTGTAATGAGTTTGCTGACTTGACAATATCACTTGAAGGAACATCAGAGTTTCCTGGTCAAACAGGTGGTAATAATAATAACTTTCATTTTGAAGATATATTGTCAAAGATAACACATATTGCTGTAGGTCTATTAAAGGAGAAAGTACATAATGAAAATTAATCCAAACGTATTAAGAAAAAAGGTTATAGATATGGTTGTTGCAAAACAGTCAGGCCACATTGGTGGTGCATTTTCTATGGCGGAATTGACAAGTGTATTGTATGAAGATTATGATATTGGCGGCAAAGATAAATTGATTCTATCTAAGGGGCATGCTGTTCCAATTATATACGCTGTACTGCACGAGTTAGGACAGATTAGTGATGATGATTTAGATTTATTCAGAGAAATTGACTCGCCACTCCAAGGACATCCAGATAAGTTGAGATTACCACTAATGGATGCTACAACAGGTTCATTAGGACAAGGTTTGAGTATTGCAATCGGACATTCACTTGGTAAAAATCTTAGAGGTGAAGATGGAACTGTCTTTTGTGTGTTAGGTGATGGGGAATTACAAGAAGGTCAAGTGTGGGAAGCACTAATGTATTATCCAAAGACAAGGTTATCAAACCTGGTTTGTATTATAGATTGGAACAAAGGACAGAATGATGGGTATACTAAAGATTTCAGTATTATGTATGATAATTTACAAGAACGAATTAAGTCATTTGGTTGGAGTTGTAAAGTTATAGATGGTCATGACATGGATGCTATTAGATATGAAATGAGAGAGATAGGTAATGTTACACACCATATGCCACAATGTATCATTTTAGATACTGTTAAAGGTAAAGGTGTTTCTTTTATGGAACATCCAAGTTGGCATTGTAAAGTTCCAACTGAAGAGGAATATGAAATTGCTATGAAAGAGTTAGGAGTTTAAAATGAGGGCTACAAGAGAAGCATTCGGAGAACACTTACCTGTAATGGGTGAGAAACATGATAATATAGTGGCATTAGATGCTGACTTAGGTAAGGCTACTAAGATTGCTAGTTTCGGACAAGCACATCCTGAGAGGTTCTTTCAGATGGGAATTGCTGAAGCTAATATGATTGGAGTTGCATCGGGGTTATCTGAATATGACTATAAAGTATTTTTAGCATCGTTTGGTTCGTTTCTTACTGGCAGATACGACATCATACGGTGCAGTTTAGCATATTCAAATAGACCAGTTGTATTGGTTGGTACTCATGTTGGTATGGCAATTGGTAAGGATGGTGTAACTCAAATGGGATTGGAAGATGTTAGTATTATGAGAGCTTTACCTAATATGGTAGTATTGAACCCAGCATCATATTCTGAAGCTGTGAAGATAATTGAATACCTATGTGAAACAGAATTAAAATCACCTCATTATTTGAGATTGGGTAGGCAGCCAGTTGAAGATATAGAAATGCCATTTGAGATTGGTAAGGGCCAGGTAGTTAAAGATGGAAACATATTGTCACCTGATATAACTTTATTTTCTACAGGTTGTATTTTAGGTGATGTAATTGACGCATCTAAACTTATAGAAAATAACACATCTCATAGTGTTAGAGTAGTAAATATACCCACACTAAA
>NZAS01000075.1 GCA_002686195.1 Candidatus Pacearchaeota archaeon
ACTTCCAGATGGAACTGACGTTATAGAGCTTCTGGCAGTGCAGTGTGTAACAAAATATATTTTTGCTATGATACTTGTAAGAGAAAATGGAGCAAAAAAGATTAAGTTATATTATTGGGGTACATCCAACGACCATATCTTTGGAGTGTGGCATGAAGAAAGTTTTAATAATCCTGATATAGATTTAGATTCAGGAGAGATTAAATCTTACAGCCTGCATGCACACGTAAGTCCAGAATTTGGATCTGGACCTGGCATTGGTGGGAGTGTAATAGCAACAATATCAGTAGAATACCCTGACGGTTCATCTGATAATTCGATATGTTTTATTTCAACAAACAATATTGGTTGGCCTGCGTTCAATAAGAATGCAGACGCTGCAGTTGTTCTCCAGTACATAGATGGACCCTTGTCTGATTCTGCGATAGTTAGAGTACACCCGTCTAACTCGCAAGCAAAATTAAATGAGACATTGTTAGTTTTTTCAGATTCATCTAATCCACATATAGATATTGATGGAGGGGTAAGATATGGATCACTGCATGTCGGATATCCAAGTTACTATCCTCCTGCGTTACCTGTAGGTGAAGCTCAGGTTTCTAGAATTGATAGATGCAAGGAAATAATTACAGATTTGTTTGATCCAAATTATGGACAGGTTTACTGTAATGATTTTATATCCATTGCTTCACTTGACTTTATTAACTCAGATGATGCTCCTGTAAGCTTCCCAGCGATAGAAGATGGTCTTACTACTTTTGGTAATTTCAAAATAGAAACGAAGGATGATTTGATTGCAGCAGTGGAGTCTATAGATTTAATTCAATTAAAAAATATAAATATTGGTAAATTCTTCTATAATCTAAATACTTTTAACTTAGATTCTACATTTGATAAGAGAGTTTCTCCACAGATTCCATATAGGAGTTTGATATTTATGATTACAAGTAATGATGAAAGCTTCGATGTTAGTTCTGACGAAATAGATATTATGAATATCAAAGATATTATTACAGGATTAAGATCAGAGGGTATATTGCATGAGCAGGGAATGATTCATGTTGCTGATTTTGTACCTAGAGATAGAAGCAGTTTGATTCGAATTGGATTAACAAGACTAGCCGAGATGTCTGGTGGGTATTATACTCCGTTGAGGGGGGGTCAATAAGATGGGGTCCACACCTTTTGACTTAACTCAGTACGAACAGTACTTTACTGTATTTTCTAATCACGAAATAAATCTGTTTCAAAATTTAGGATTAGATTTTTTGTTTGACTATTTAAAGGATAGAATAAAGGCAAGACAAGAAGCTGTTGTTCGTGGGTATATGGACATAAATAGATATGACGACGACAGTGGAGCAATAGTGGAGTTGCACGATACTGTTGTTGATCACCCATTTGGAGACATATCTGAGTTTTTAGATGTCGGTCAAATTAATACTACATCTCCAAGCGCTATTACTTCATCTTGTATATTAATGACAGAGATGATAAAAGAATTTATAGAAGGACCAGTCTTTGAGAGATATGCTTTAATTAATTGCGAAGAGTACGGTTCATTATCTCCTGTTATTGGATTCTTTCACAAAGAAGATGGTACTTTTTTAACAAATCTTTATCAAATTCATCCTTATGGTGTATTTTCTGCTCCTCCAGTTATTGATGACTATACAAGGCTTATGGATTTTGGACTTGCCGTTACGTCATGGATTAATGCAGAGATTCTTCCATCCTTAAACAATTTAAAATATATACACAGAGCCTTGTATTATCAATATCCAGCACTATCATGCTCAGATGGTCCTGATGGATGCAATTTTCACTATTATACAAATGTTCACAGTAGCACATCTCGCCCAATAGATATAGTTGTTGACATATCTAGTACATTGACAGAAACAGATTACGGATATATATGCCTAAGATGGGCATCAATGGGTTCTCATACGACATACCACTCAGATCACATGTATGTCCTTGCGACATACGATGATAATGCTATTGTAAGAACTAATTTAAGAAAGCCTTTGTTTGGATTCGAAAACGTAGATCGTTTTGGAAACAGCAATATAATTCCTCATATACAGAACGTTGGATATCCCAATGATGAAAAATATGTATATTTTGCAGAACAAAATTCTTTCTCTAACTATTCTTACGACAATGACCTTGGGTGGCAATTTGTTGGGCATCCAAAGCTTTGGGATCCGCCTGTAGAATACGATGAAGATTACAATGAAGAAGATGCTGTTGTAGATTTTCCAACAGAAAAAATTATATTAAATTCTGGATGCATAAACACGCAGCAGTCAATTCCTCCTGCTTTTCCTAGATGGGCAGACATACTTAGTCCTGTTCCTGAAAGGCAAGACTGGTATTCTGGGAGTGATGGGCTTGGAGACTACTATTGCCTAAGAGTGGATAACTCGATGGTCTCAACTTCAGAAAGTGATCCTTGGTACATGAAATTAAGAGTTGTTATTTTCCCAGACTGCAATCTTGGAATACCATATGATGATGGGTCTGATAATGGGCAAGGATCTAGGTGGAGTCTTGAAATGAGGTGCATGGGGGCGACTTGCGATGAAACTTTATGCAATGACGGTGAGGATAGTGCTCAGGTTTTTGGTGCCTGTTGCAGTGAAGGTGTATGTAGTTATATTTCATTAGAAGAATGTACAATAATTGGTGGAACTTTTTATTTAGGAGATGATTGCATAACACAAGATTGTGGTGGTGGTGGATTTGATTGCGCAACGTGGGGGGGATACGAATGCCACGACCCTCCGTTTGGTCCAGATTATACATGTCCATGTCCCGATCACTTCCAGCTAGCATATAAAACTGGGTATGTTCACGATAGGGTTATTATTCTTGAACTAATAGACTCAAAAAAGACGTGTATGGAAGATTTTTGCTCAGCTGGGTTGGTTGTAGATCTTAGCTCAAATCATGGGCAAGGGTCTCAAGAAGATATTATTAATTTCATTAACAACAATGTAAATTGTGACATAGCTACTAGTGAAATTATTTACGATTCTAGTTGCATAGCCACAGGAAATTCTGTTAGAACCGAATGTGTTGTGTTTGATGGAGATATAGATTCTCTGGTAATAATGGTTTTACCCAGATGCACAGGGGCTTCGTCTAATACAGAATGGTGGTTGGATGTTTGCTACTGCAACTGCTTGACATATTTTTGTGAAGGCGGCAATGAGGGTTGCTGCACAACTCAAGGACCACACCCAGAACCCACTACAACACTATCTCCTCCGGAAACTACTTCGACAATTCCTACTTCTGTTTCATCTACTCCAGCTTCCTCTTCATCCTCTTCATCCACTACTTTTAGCAATTCTCCATCGTCACCTTCATCTCCACCGCCTCCATCTAGCTCATCTCAACCTACTCTCACAACATCAACCGATGACGGTACCGCAGCCTCGACATCTGAGTCATCATCGCCTTCTTCTTCCCCGTCTCCATCGTCTCCATCAGTTAGCAATTCGCCTTCTTCTCCATCGTCTCCATCGTCTCCATCGAGTCCTCCGTGGACGTGGCCTACGTTTGGTTCAGATGCTTCAACTTCTGAGCCATCTGGTCCATCTGAGCCATCTGAGCCATCTGGTCCATCTGGTCCATCTGGTCCATCTGAGCCATCTGGTGGTATGTCTGGTTTTTCTGATCCATCTTGTATAGTGTTTGGAACTAATGTACTAATGAGTGATGGTTCTGTAAAGCTGGCAGAAGATATAGTTCCAGGAGATAATATTGTAACTATTGCTTTTGGTGATGATTCTATGGATGTTGATCATAATCCAATGATAGGCGATTTGACTGAATGGAAATCATTAGATAATAGCAATTGGAGTACAAATACAGGAACGGTTGCTAGTATGTCATTTTTGGCTGATTCGTCGTATTACTCAATTAATGGCTCTTTAAATGTTACATATGAACATCATATTTTAATCAAAAAAGAATTAACGCAAGAATATATCTTTGTAAGAGCAGAGGAGATCTCAGTTGGCGATTATTTGATAAAGAAAGATTTTTCAGAAGAAGAGATAACAAGTGTAGTGTTTGAGAATGATGACATCCTTTCTGTTTGTATAGACACATCTCCATTTAATATGTTTGTTGCCGGTAATGAATATATTGTTCACAACGAAGGTGGATTTGGACAAAACGATGGAGGAGGACTTGGATATGCCGATGAAACAGGCAAGAAAGGTGGAACTGGCAAGACCGTGACTATACACGCCTAAAGAGGGTTAAAATAGACTCCATTAACCCACAATATATAGAAGGTTATTTTTTAAGAATCACACAATATAGTGATAGTCTTCGGTGATATCATCAAAAGACAATGGAACCTGGAGGGAATACGATTTTGACTAATAAAAATATAAACATATCTACCATAAAAGTTATTTGGACAATCTTGCTTACCGCGGGAGTATTTGCAGCCACACTATATACAACACAATCTGTTGCAAATGCGAAAATAGAATTTTTACAGTCCGAAGTTAATGGACTAAAAGATGATTTTGATTCTATTTCTATATCTATTGATGGAATTAAATCTGATCAACAAATAGCTCTTGCTGATATTTCACAAAAACTTCATCAGATGGAGCTTCAACTAAAAGAGTTGCAAGTCACATTATTTATATTAGTGGACGAAAACAGGAAAAAATCAAATAGTGTAGAGAATGTACAGAATGCAAGACCAACTTCCTAGTTAAAATAAATATCTTTATATTTTATTATTTTTGAACCTTTAGGAATGTAAGCGTTTGACGATGATGTGTTGATCCAAATCCATTTCTTTGGATATTGAGGTCTAACATAGTCTCCCCACCCATCTGTTAAGACAAAAACAAGATCAGGGTATTTAAATTTATCATTACTGCTAATTTGAGATTGAATATATTTTTCAATACAAGAAAAGCTAGTTCCACCAAATCCATGTAGTTTGGTGGTATTTTTTTTGACCTCTTTTACTTTGGTGTCAAATGTAAATATTTTTGTATCAAAATAGTCAGATGGAACAGCTTTGGTTGCATTAAAAAAGCTATTTGCATGTTCGTAACAGGATCCAGAGCAGTCAAGAAAGAACCACGCATTAAATCTATCCTGCTCCATACACACCTCTTCGTGTTCGAATGGTAGAAAAAAATCAGACCTAATTGCAGATAATCTTCTTGGCTTTAATAGCCATTGCTCACCAATCTTTAATTCCTTCTTTAGTACAGACTTGCTTAAGTTAGAGACGAGGTCTAGCCACTTCTTTTTACTTGTTTTTACTTTTCTATTTGATATTATCTTGTGGAGCTTTCCAGCAATATCACCTTTTTCTTCTTTTTCTTCATTCTCACAGATCTCACTGCTATCGTTTTTGATGGAGTTAAGAAAATCTTTAATTTCGTCTTCTGAGATGGAGCTATCTTGAGATATTGCTTCTGTTATTTGGTCGAGAATATCCTGATTTGTTTCTGTTAGAAAGTCGTGTAAGTCAAGAGAGTTTATGCTTTCATTGCTATTTTGAATTTCTCTAATTTTATTAAGATAATATTCAAAAGATTTATCAGTAGATATATCATGTCCTTTAAATACAGTGTTACATAGGCATAGCTCTGGACAATTGGATAGCTTGCTTAAATCAAATTCGAAGCCATCCAGAAGCATTTCATTAACTGCGATGTCCATAGCGATGTTGAGGATTCTACTTTCGTTTTCACTTTTATCTATATTTGAGATTCGACCTCCATGATTTAATATTACATGTAGGCATTCGTGAGATATGATAAACGCTCTTTCATAGTCTGTAAGCGAATTCCATAGCTTTGGATTAAATTCAAAAGATACTAATGCTCCGTGTTTGTCAAACTTAACACAGGCTGTTGGGATATCCTCAGAGAGCACAGGTTTACCCATGTCCCACAGTTTATATAGAATCGCATGATGAGATTCTAGTTCCCTGGAGACTCTTAATATCTCCTCGCTTGATATTTCCTGGATTGTTTTCATCGCATAAGTTCTTTAAACACTTTTGCTTTGTGTGTTAGGGAGAATATGGAAAATTCTCCATTTTCTTCAATCTCACCGATTAAACATTTGGTAAAAAGATGTGGAATATTTTTAATGAGAATTTTAATGTTTTTCTCGTTCATTTCTTTTTCTGCAGCATATGCGTTAATGCCCCATTCGCTCAAGCCAAGTACTGTATTTATCGTGTCACTTCCGCATATAGTTTTCTTTTGAGATCTTTCGCAGAAAATATTTAGAATATCAAGAACAACAATATTTTTATCTATCATTGATTGATTATTTAGGACAATAGAGTAAGCTTTGTCTAGTATTTTTTGTTTTTCAGATGTTTGTTTGCTGTTTCGTAAGCTTTTTCTAAGAACATTCAATTCCGTTTCAACATCATATGAGTTGTCATCTGATTCTGATGATTCAAGTGAAGTAAGTGGGGACGGATTAATCTCATATCTTTCTGTTATATTATCTGCAAGCTGACTTAATGTCAATTTTGGACCTCCAATAAGCATAAAACCAGGAATGCAGGATGAAAGCGTATAAGAAGCCCAAGACGACATCGCCTTGTCTGAGTTAGACTTGCAGATGGATCCAAGAACATTAACATACTTTGATGCTTCTTCTTTGTCTGGATATCTTGATGGATCGTCAATAGTAGATATTTTTGAAAGTTCTTCTTCAATGTGATTCTTAACTTCGACGTGTTTGAAGATTGCAGTTGATAGATTTTCTTCTCTGATGCTTGGAAGGCATCGCTTCATGTGCTTTTTGTACTTAATAATGTCAGACATACAAGACTCTACATTGTTTGTGTCACTGAGAAAATCTTTAAGCTCATCGTTTTTATTTGCGTTTAAAAGATTAGAAAGAATCTGCTTTGGAGACCCATCTCTCAATGTTCTACTTAGTCTTCTTGGAGCAGTTTCGTGAGGAAGTACGTCTGCAAGATCCCCATTAACCTTTGAGACCTCAAGAGCGTAGTCAAGTCTTCTTGGAGACACTTGTTTTTGAAGTTTTTTCGGAAGCTCTTTCCACCAGTCGATTGCCGCAGATGCCCAGTCGGCTCCATACTTATTTTCAAAATATGCGTAGTCTGGCTTGTATGGAACGTCAATTATAATCTGGAATCGATCCTTCTGAGCCGGATCAAGAACTTCAACGTCATATTCGTAGTCTTCAGAATCTTCTGGATTAATAGCAGCCCAAACTACTTTTAGATTATTGAATTTGCGACCATTGATTGACTTAAACTGAATTAGTTCCAATACAGCATTTCTGATTTTTTTATGGCTTCGATTGAATTCATCAAAGAATATGGCTTGAACATTGTCCTCTGCAAAGTGTTTTGGAAGAATGAAGTCAAGATATGTCTTGCCGTCCTTTGTGACTTCTTTTGGTACTCCAATAAAATCCACCCACGGGTCAATGGTTGCAGCAGAGAATATTAAAGCACTCTCTCCGACTACCAAACCATTTCTCTCAAAGCATTCACTAATAAGCGTTGTTTTTCCAACGCCGTGCTCTCCTCTTAGTAAGCAGTTTAGTCCACACTGGAAATAATGATCTAATTTGTTATCTATTGACATTGCTGTCCTCTTTATTCTGAAGTCTTGTGATTCGTTGCTATTTCTATACAATAGTATATTGGCAGATTATCATGATAGCACAACTTAAATATCAATAATTTATAATAATTTATTAATAAATTATTTTTCTTTATTAGCTCCAAATGTGTTGATTTATTAATTAGGAGGGCGTTTTTGCTTCTAATTGAATAACATAGACATGTGGTATAAAAATATTAAAATAGCTCAGGACTTAAATGTTGGGATTCCAAATGTCACTATTGAAGGACCAGATAGAGATATCGTTGAGGAGGCTTTAAAGGAACTCCAAGAAATTGATATGAATGTTTTTTCGGAAGTAGACAAAATCACTATAGACATATTTGGTGGAAACAGTCTTGGGCACGTAAGTAGCCATTCCCCAAGAGAGGTTGTACTTTCTATTAGAAATGTTGAAAATGTGATAAATAAGAAGTATCCTAATCTGCCCAGGTCGAAAAACGACAACGAATATAGGAGTAGGTTAAAGGAAGAGATAAAAAGGGTTCTTATGCACGAACTTGGACATGTGACAACCTATAATCCAGAGACGAATACATTTGAGGGACATGAGTTACCAGCAGAACGATCAGAGCAAGAAGCAGCAGACAAGGGATACTATCAAGGATAGTTTTCCTGTTGATAAGTTTAATAAGTACGTAAAAGACATCAAATCTAGTATTTGCAAAAACACTCCCAATCGTATCGGTTGGGATGAATACTTTATGGAATTAGCATTTTTAGTAAAGAGAAGATCTCCAGATGTTCAAACTCAACATGGGGCTGTTATAGTTGATTCTAATAATAGGATTGTGTCTAGTGGATATAATGGATTCCCTCCTGGTGGACCAGATCATTGTATCCCAAATTTAAGACCTCAAAAATATGACTATATCATTCATGCAGAGATGAATGCCATACTGTCTGCTAGACAGGATTTATCGAAGTGCACAATTTATGTGACGGGGATTCCCTGTAAAACTTGCATCCTACACATATTGGGGTCAGGAATTCATAATATTGTATGCGGAGACATCGAATATCAAGAATCTGAAAAAGATTTGATAACCAAGGCATACCTTTATTCCTTGTACGACATAGACTTATGGGTTTACGACAAAGATTCTGGCAAAAAAACAAAGTTTTCTTACTCCGATGGGGTTGCATAGGTGTTTGAACCTTGTATCATGCACGTTCTCTCTTTTATTTAATTTACTATATGGAGGCTAAAAATCAATGATCAACAAACTTCTGGTAAAGGATGTTCTGTCTATTGTGGACGGATGTAATCACGACGGGCAAGTCTTGCCTGTATCTATTATAAAGACGTGCTTTTCTGATTTACAGGAAATGGCTATTGAGATGTATGAGGGCAGAAGTGGTCGAAAGTCGTTATCTCCTGATGATGAGAAACGATTCTTTATGGCATATAATGCTTCTCGTATTCATTTGTTTAATCATGTGACATCTTTGAAGCCAAACGACAGCGCAGACCATCTTGCGGTTATTTACGAGAAGATTATTGAAGCAAGAAACAATCTTTCTCTTTGCAATAGTAGGCTAGTTCATTATTGTCTTAATAAGTTTTTTAAAGGATACCCAGACTCTATGCAAAAAGTTGAGTACCACTTTGGGGATGCCTTTGACGGATTATTAAATGCCATTAAGAAGTTTGACTACGCACGTGGTTTTAAATTTAGCACTTACGCAACACGAGCAATAACTCATACCCTTATTAAAGTTGCAGACACTAAAAAAGACGCATCTCTTGATGAATTGAGCGCCAATGGTTTCGATGTAAGTTCTTGCAAAACCACCGATGAGTGCTTTAGTGGGGGAGACCTTAGAATAGACGTTATTTCTGATCTTATTGAGTGTGATTTTATAGATTCGGAGCTCAGTCTATCAGATATGGACCGGGCAATATTGAAGTTTCATATTGACACAAAAAATAACCTAACGAATGCAATGATTGGTCAAATGTATGGAATTTCTCGTGAGACTGTTCGTTTGAAGAAAATAGAATGCCTCAAAAAGATTGAATCTTTAATTGAAAGAAAATTAGCCAAAAAGTAGAATTATCACCTTATGGATGAAACCTTTTTAGACTCATTATTTATTGATAAATCAGAAGTTGCAGGCAGTGGAATGTTTTGTAAGAGAAATATCCCATGTGGATCAATCGTTGCCCCTCTTGCATTTGAGTACAAATATGATGGCAATAATTCTGCCAATCATAGTAATTTTTATTTAAGATCTGATGTCTGTAGATTTACTAATCACGGATTTCCGTCAAATTGTGATGTTAAAAAGAATGGAGACACTCTTTATCTTGTGTCATCTAGGGATATTCCATCTAATGATGAAATTACAGTTGACTATTTTGACACCATTGAAGCAATGAACCCATATCCATCTCTCTTTCCATATATTAAGAAAGAGCTCATTATGCTGATGCCAGACTCTGATTTAGATCTTTTTGTGAATAAAAAACATAAGTATACTACATACATTGATGACCTTCTAGACTTTTCCTTAAAAGGTCAGGGGTGTCTGAGTAAGATTAAAACTTTTTATGAACTACTAAAGAAACTTAACTCTAAATTAGAATGACTAGTAAAAAAAATAATAGACGATGTATTTTTGGAACATGGGTGTCACTGGAGTATTCTAGTGACACTATTTCTGTACTGAGTGATAATTTTGATGTAAAAATAGAAATGCTTGGTCGAGAATGTGTGCCAAATCTCGGAAGAAAGTTTTTATTTAATGACTACATTCACTACCAGGATCCAGGTGGCTTTTTTCCTCCACCAGTAGGCGACGACAGCGACGATGAAGATAGTACATATCGAATATCTGAAGCCTCTCATTATTCAGTTTCCATCAACACAGACGGGCAAGAGAAGGGTTATACTAATTCGTACCCGATTTATGCACACTCTCATATATCTCAATCAATAACGGAGTTGCTTAAAAAAGAGCCAAGCACCATCAAAGGGAAGCCAATTAAGAATGAAATCCAGGAAATGATCGTAAGAGATTGGTATTTAGAAAAGGCATCTGGGTCGATTGGGAATTTAATAAAGAACCCCTTACTTGAGATGTCATCAAGATTAAACTTTATGACATTAGCTTTATATAGAAAAATAAAGTCTAATTTTGGAGAGTCAAAATTGATGGTTAACTTTTCTCACAACGATTTGCTAAGATTCCACTGTGAAGAGTTCAGGGGAAATGAATCATTTGTGTCTGACTTCTTAAGGTACAATATATTATCTCACAAGTTGAGCAAGAGCTATCTAAATGAAGACTTTAATATTGGCTGGGTAAAAGAGTCTAGCTTCCATGAGGATTGGAGATTTATTCTGTTTAATGAAAGTGAATCTATTTGTCCAAATAAAAAATTTATTATCGAGAATTTACCAAGAAGCATACCCTCTCATTCTGTTGAGTTGATTTTGGATTCATCTTTTGATCGCGCACTAACTAGTAAACTTTATTTGTTATTTTATTCAAATTTAAGCGATCACACTAGAGATGCAATTAATGACCTTTTGGGTGACGTAACAATTGAGATAGAAGATCTGCGCAAAAGTATAAATTTATTTATGGAATTTCAAAAAAAGATAGATTCGCTTAAGAGAAATAGAACTTTAGGCAGATTGAAAAAGAACAAATACTCATCTAGGAAAACTAGAAATATTATTTTCTTTACTAATTTAATAAAACACAGCACTATAATAAGAGATTATAAAAGAATCATTGGCACTGGCTTTTGTTTTTCGTCTTTGCTGGATTTAACTGCATCCTTATGTGTTAATTCTGTAAGTTCTCAAGCAGATGCTTACAATGAAATTGGTGCTTATAAAAAAACTAAGAATAAAGATCTAGTTGACTGGCGCGAAAACGCAAACAAAATAGTAGAGTCTTTTCTTAAGAAGAATCCAAATACAGTAGATATTCATAAGGACCTTGAGATTAGTTCTTATGAACCCCCTCCTTTCTAAACATCCTGATGGCAATTAAAATACCTATAATTAACAGTGGGACCCACCAGGCAATAAATAACCAGTTCACATCTCCGTTGGTCTGCACGACCCCTGTGGCTTCCCAGTAGTCTTTGAGGGGTTCTGGGTGCCTAAGTGTAGAATCAACCTTATGCGTCGTAGTAGTAGACCCTAGACACCCAGTCATAAACATTGGAATTAATAGTAAATTAAGTTTTTCTAGCAGCCGCCGCATTTCCAAAATAAAATCCTACAATTGTTAATAATATTTGTCTGTTTTCTTGCGTAAACAAGAATCCATAAATCTGATGATACACAGTTGTGTTGCTCGACCCAAATAGTCCCCAGAATATGCTTTCGCTTGTTTCTTGATTCTCAACAATAACAGGAATGTTGAAGAATGGCAGCAAGAACGGGGCTACGATAGTTCCAAATAGTATTGTTAGGACTATTACCCTTCTTACAACCTTACCTACGTCTACTGGCACTCTTTTGACTGCCTGGTTCATGCTCTTATCGCTTTGTTTAAGTGCATCTAGCATTCTATTAAAGCGATCCTGTTCGTACTTTTGCTTTTCTGCAATAGATCTAAATATGAACCCTACAATGCCGCTGGCTACCATTGAGATGAATTCTACAGTTAAGAAAGATGTTAGCATTTTATTCTACTCCTTTTCTATTTCTTGTAATCCTAAAATTTAGAAGGATTATTCACAAATATTAATAATTAATTAATTGTGGCACATAGTAAAATGTTGAATATAATATTCCTATTATATATTTGCATATTTCAGTCTTGTGCTCCTCTTAATAAATACGCAGAAGAATTTCCAGCCGACGACCCAATATCTTTAGGGGAACAGGACTATATTTATGAAAATGAGGATGGAGTTCTGTTGGAACTGCCTTCTTCCGGTCGATCAGACCAGATTTTTGAAAAATTATATAACTGTGAAGATGTATATATTAGATTAAGGATAACTTTACATATTTTTTATTATATGTCTACAGATGAAGACGGTAATCAGAAATTTCACGTTTATTCTCCTGTCACTATTGATAAAATAATAGAAGACATAGAGTATGCAGAGTCTGTGTATGAGAATTTAAATCTCAAATTTAAGGTAACTAGTGTTTCTGCAGTAATCAATAAGATAGACGTAGATAACGATGAGGCATTTTCTTTTGAACTAGCTCGTCGAATGATATACAACGACTACAAGGATAACTTTGAGTTTTTAACTGATGCTGCAAGACATTCGGATTCTATTTCTGTTTTTTATACTTTATCTATAGGTGATGGAATATCTGGCTTATCCATATTCCCCTGGAGTTCAAATCCATATGGAATTCAGATCGTTCGAACATCTGCTAGAAAATATGTATTTGCACATGAGATTGGTCACTATTTTGGATTATATCATACATTCCAAGATCCAACTGATCATGTAGAAGATACTCCTTATAAAAAGTTAACAATGGATGAAGTGGGGACCTCTGAAGATCCAAATAGAGATAATATTATGTCGTATCCAGCATTAGGAGAGCAGGAGTTGCACTTGACAACAGAGCAACTCGCAAGGGTTAAGGCTTTTTTAACAATAAGTAGAGAAAGTCATGTTATCTTAGATGAAGATGAAGATTCTCTTCTTATTGGTCTTTTATCTACCGATGAAGAAAGGGAAGAATTCCTATATCAATGTAGAGAAATGTTAATTGGAAAAATTATTGTAGAGTCAGAATTAAATTCAGAACCTGACAATACAAACGAAAATCAAAATAACATTAATAATTCCTCATTGGAATTAGATTCAAAATCACTAAATCTTCACTTAAATTGCGATGAAAAATTCCGCAAATGTTGCGACCATTAAGTGTTAAATTAAACTTTTAAAAAAGACTATTTTTTGTAGGTGCTACTAAAAACTAGGCGAAATATACTTCCTTAGGGGGTCTCTATTTTGCCTTTTTTGCATAATATTCAACAAAACAACGGAAAAACAAATGCCATATTTAATATTAATTTCTTCACTTTCGCTATCGGTACTTTCTTACTTGATGGGCTTAAAGCACGGGAGGTCTAGTGGATACAGGGATGGATATCAGGACGGAAGAACTGTTAAATTTAACAACCCACAATCATCTCCCAAACCTCAGAAACCACATACTCAAAGAGTAAAGGTTTGTCCAAAAAAAGAGCTTAGAGATCCCGTGTGGATGGGGTAATTAAGTTAACTAAGTGAAGACCTAATTAATCCTTTAAGAGGTTTTTTGGCTTGTATCGAGAAAACAATGTAATATGAGCTGGTATAAAAAAGCAAAATACGAAGACTTTGACAGGTGGGAAGAACTAACTCCTGAGCATAAAGAAAATGAAATTGATGAGATATTTTATCAATCAAGGGAAGATGCCAATAACCCCAAACAAAGATTTAAGGGACTAAATAAGAGAGTTGAAAGACCAGAGCAAACCCATATTACGTGGTTTGGAAATTATGTCCTAGATCTGGATATACCAATAGAAGCAGTCGAAGAGATCGCCATTTCTGGTGCGAATGACGAAGCCGTTGACTTTTGGCATGAAAAGGTTAACTTTGGAAAGATATCAGATGAAGCTCTAAGAAGTGAAGTATCTCAGCATGATCTGTCAGACAGTAATATGTCAAGCCGACAGAACATGGAAAAGGCATTATTGTGGATGGCTTCACATGACATAAGTGAACAACCAGAACGATATTAGATTGTTAAAATAGGGAAAAACTCTCCAAATGAACTGGTACACATTTATAAAGATATCTCAGAACTGGCAAGCGTTCGCAGAGACCCTTGGAGTCTCAAGCGAAGAGATGTCTGCCTTAGAATTCCTTGACGACGACAAGACACGTAGCATCGTTCTTAATGAGAAGAGAAAAAACAATGCTCGTAGCATCATGGATATCTTATCAGAGATCGGTATACGTAAAGAAGTTGAATATACCCCTGAAGAGACTCAAATCGCTGATATGTACACTAAGAACCTTAAGAAATGGGTTCTTAGTAATATTAGAGGACGTCACGACTCCCAGAACAAAGAGATCCTTTCACGTCCTGCCGTTGCCACCGTTCTAGGTAAATGGAGCGATGCAATGGGTCCAGACGTACAGAAGATGTCAGTAGAAGAAGTCGTCTCAACGGCAGAGCAATGGTCTCTTGATGAGGAGTCTGGAAAGGTGACAAGATACAAGGAGGGAGACCAGAATGTTGTATACGGTCCAAAGTGGGAAGATGAAGAGCATGACGGTTGGACGATTCGAGAGGTGAAGACGGATAACGACTTAGTATGGGAAGGGGAACTTATGAACAATTGCATTAAGAGTGACGCTCAAGATTATCGTAGCGGCGTAGCAGAAGGAAAGATATCAATATATTCACTGAGAGACCCTAACAATAAACCACATGTATCTATTCAGACGCATCCTGCTGGTTCTAGTAATATTGTACAGATAGAAGGCAAAGACTCGGGCAATCTCAAAGATTCCTATAGAATCATGGTAACAGAGTGGACATTCTCGTCATTTCAACTTGACAGTGAAATGAAAGCAATAATAAAAGACGACCCAGAATCGCATCTTTTAGCCATACACTTGAAAGACTTCTCACCTGAACAGGTTAAACTTTTCTGGTCTCTCAAACGAGAATTTAAAGAAAGTTCATATAGCACAGTAAAAGTTGTAAAAGAAAAAATGAAAGACTTCTCACCTGAACAAATCGAATTGTTCTGGTCTCTCAAACGAGAATTTAACGAAAGATTATATAGAACAGTAAGTGCTGTAAAACATATGAAATACTTCTCATCTGAACAACTTGAATTGTTCTGGTCTCTCAAACGAGAATTTAACGAAAGATTATATAGCACAGTAAAAGTTGTAAAAGAAAAAATGAAAGACTTCTCACCTGAACAGATTGAACTGACTAAATTTCTCAAACGAGAATTTAACGAAAGTTTCTATGTCATAGCAGATGCTGTAAAAGTAATGAAAGACTTCTCACCTGAACAAATCGAATTGTTCTGGTCTCTCAAACAAGAATTTGGGGAAGATTTATGGAGAACAGTAGGTGCTGTAGAAAAAATGAAAGACTTCTCATCTGGACATGTTGAGTTAGTAAGATCTCTCAAGAAAAAATACAAAGAAACCTTAGTCACCACAGTGCGTGTTGTAGAAGAAGTGAAAGACTTTTCACCTGAACGGGCTGAGCTAGAGATATCTCTCAGGCAAAGATTTGGAGGGGATCCGTATGAGGCATCGTATATTGCGGCAAAAATGAAAGACTTCTCACCTGAACAACTTGAACTGTTCTGGTCTCTCAAGCAAGAATCTAACGAAAGTTTCTATGACACAGCATTGGCTGTAGAAAAAATGAAAGACTTCTCACCTGAACAGGTTGAATTGCTCTGGTCTCTCATACAAGAATTTAACGAAGATTTATGGAGAACAGTAGGTGCTGTAGAAAAAATGAAAGACTTCTCATCTGAACAGGTTGAATTGTTCTGGTCTCTCAAACGAGAATTTAAAGAAAGTTCCTATGACATATCTCGTGCCGTAAGAGTAATGAAAGACTTCTCACCTGAACAGGTTGAATTGTTCTGGTCTCTCAAACGAGAATTTAAAGAAAGTTCACACGATATATCTCGTGCCGTAAGGGCAATAAAGCACTTCTCGCCTGAACATCTTGAACTACTCCGGTCTCTCAGACGAGAATTTAGAGAAGGCTTCTATGTTCCAGTACGTACAGTAGAAGAAATGAAAGACTTCTCACCTGAGCAACTTGAACTGTTCTGGTCTCTCAAGCAAGAATTTGGAACAGAACTAGTGCCTACGATAAATGTCGTAACAAAAATAATCAATAACAAAATAACATTAGAAGAAGCAAGGGAAAGACTTTCTACATGAACTGGTATATGAGAACTAAAATAGCAAGTGAAAACAATGAGCCCACTATGGATCCAAAAGAGATTAAGTTAAGGGAAACAGGAGAATATGTGTTGGTAGTTGACAAGCAACACATTAAAAGAAAGAATTTTGAAGTGACCTATGCAATTGGAGCGAATGGTAAATATTACGAGACTCATCCAAAGGGCAATTGGCGTGAAATTAAAAATAACAAAAGACTAGTAGAGGCTCAGCAGATTCTTGGAGTAGAAAACCTTTACATATATCATGGCATTAAAACAGAGTCATCAAGGTCATTTTTAAAAACAGCAAACGAGCTGAAGAGAACTTCTAGGAAAACACTAGAGAGATTGGGGGTTCCCTTTAAAGAAGAGATAGTCGGTTGGAGAGAATATAGAGGAAAGTATTCTCCAATTAAAAGATTAATTGTTCGGGACGAAGATATTGGACCCTATCGTGAATGGCAAGAGAAAACAAAAGAAAAGAGAGAAAGGTCTAGTAAAAGACAAAAAGAAAAGAAGAAGGAAGAAAAAGAAAAAGCAGCTAAAGAGATTGGGTGCCTAATGGATTCAAAATGCTTAGAGTGGTATTTGTCTGGAAAAATAGATATGCAAGAAGCAAAGAGAATTGCGAATATAACGGAGCACAGGCACGACAGTACNGAATATGAGTATCTTTTAGATCTNGGGTGGTCCAANGANGANGCAAGAGAGTACATCAGAAATAACCCCTAAAGAATCCGACATAGCAGACGTTAAGGTCTTTTGTGAAAAATAGAATATACAGTATTGTGTGCAAAAGAATAATAAGCTAAAGCCATTATATAGAAATATTTACGGCACAAACGAAGTAAATAACATTTCTCGTGAAGAGAGAATTGCTGCTGCTAAAAAGAAAAGAGTCTTGGGCATATGGATTGTTGCAATCTTCACAATAGAAATAATGGTTGGAATAGGCGTAATAGCTTATTTTATGTGCAAAGGATAATGCCGTGAGCGAAGAGCTAAAAAATATACTTAATGAGTCGAAGAACAGACAGGCTCAAATAGATAGAATGGAAGCAGAAGTCTTGCAAATGAGAGATGCATTTAAATCCATATGTGATAAATTCGAAATAGTTCAGGGTTCGCATTCTCCAAAAGAGACTGCTGTTGTAATATGCAAACTTATTGACCTTGACAAGAAGAACATAGAGTGGGCAAATATAGAGCTGGGTGAGACCTCTGGTGCCGAAGGTGAAGAAGAATCAGAAGCTTACTATCAAGACAAATACAGAGATAGGTCTAGCGAAGTATATAGGCTTCGTGAAGAGAATGTCTCAATTGAGCACGAATTAGATGTAATTAAAGGACTCTACGCAGAAACAGCAGCCGTAATGGAAGATTTTCGTCAAAGAATGGGGGTGTCATATACCTTTGGAGAGACAATCCCTCAATTGATAGAAAGAATAATATTGAAGCAGAATCACGAAAATAAAATGGCATATGAGGATGGGTTAAAATCAGGAAGAGAAGAATAGCATTTGTCAAAAAGGATAGGAAGCGATACGACGGAACAGTGAAGCCAATAGTAGATCTTTGCCACGAAATAGATAAGCACCTAGAGGAAAAGAAATGAAAATAGTACTTATATCAGACACTCATTTGTTGCATGATCAAATGAAGCACGACATTCCAGATGGGGACGTACTAGTTCACTGTGGTGATGGGTTAAATACTGGATCTGCAGATGACTTTTGGAAGTTTAAGCTATGGTTTAATTCACTCCCTCATAAAAATAAGATATATGTTCCCGGCAATCACGATGAATTTTTTGAAAAGGTGCTTTCAACAACTCGCAGTGAAATGCCTGATGTTCACATTCTTGTAGATCAAGAAGTTGTCATCGAGAGGGTGAAGTTCTATGGATCCCCTTGGACTCCTACTTTTTTCGATTGGTATTTCATGCAAGACGAAGAAGATTTGCCAAAGTATTGGGATAATATCCCAGACGACACTGACATTTTATTAACTCATGGACCTCCAAGAAATTTTCTTGATATGAATGAAGAGGGTGAGCATTGTGGAAGCGAGAGCCTTCGAAAGAGGGTTTTTGAAGTGAGTCCCAAGTATCACGTCTTTGGACATATACACGAAATGGGGTCTGGCAGTGAAGAAGTCGATGGAATAAAATTTATTAATGCGTCCATTTGTACAAGGCGATACAAGCCGGTGAATCCCCCTATAGTTTTAGAGTTGAATTAATTAATTAAAATTGTGCATTGTGAAGCCGTCAGAGTTTGGAAAATAATATGAAACTTAAATTAACCATTGAATTAGATATAGATGACGGCTTGTACGGATGCTCAGACGAAGAGATGGAATGGCTTTTTAATGGCATCATAATGGACGGCTGTGGAGAGGGCTTAATTCTTCACTCCAACGAAATAGGAGATGAGCTTGGTGTTGTTAAGGTCTTAGATGTAAAAGAAATTAAGGAATGAGGAATTTCGATGATCAATATACTTAAACAAAAGATTGAAGCAGAATTAAAAAGAAGACCAACAAATCAGACAGAGTGGAACCCTTAAGTCGATACAGTAGTATGCAAAGAATTTTTTTCATTTCAGACACGCATTTTGGTCATAGTAATATATTAAAATTTTCCAATAGACCATTTTTATCTGTTGAGGAACACGACGAGCGGCTTATTGACAATATAAATGATCATGTAGGAAAGACAGACATACTCTTTCATTTGGGGGATTTCTGCTGGGGTGACACTGCTAAAAAGCAGACAGATTTTACAAGAGAGATACTGAGTAAGATTAATTGTAAATATATTAATCTTATAATCGGGAACCACGATCCAAGAACGAATAGTGGACAGCCAAGAGATGACTTTGCGAAGTTATTCACTACCTGCAGTCCGTACATGGTTACTAGAATCCCAAACACACCAAATCCTGCAGACATAGGACACACAAGAAGAAAGAAGGTAGTTCTATCTCATTATGCCCTTCGCTCCTGGGAAGGCATGCACGGTGGCGCATACCATCTGTACGGGCATTCTCACGCAACTCTGCCAGAGAACGGGACATTATCATTTGACGTAGGTGTGGATGCTACGGCTGCTAGATCTGATTTTAGACAAGAAGACTATAGACCAATATCCTCATGCGAAGTTGTGGAGAAATTAATTAATAAAGAAATAAAGACCCTAGATGGTCACGGCATAATAATCAAAAAGGACAATAAAGATGAAATGGAATCAAGACCTTGAGGGTGAGTTCTCAAATAGGCACGTATGTAGCCTTCCATGGGATGCGTTTGAGCTAACGGACAATGTATTAATCGAGTACGTCATACATGAGAGTGTGAGACCGGGGATACCTTCATTGTGGAGGGCTGAAATAAGAACTATAAGTGAATACGGAGGGATAAGGACGAGGACTGGGCTAAACTGCAAAAACGTATCTACACTAGATGATGCTAAGTCATTATGTGAGGATCATTTGAGAGATTTAGCCTCCGGCATTTTGTCTAAAATCGAAGGTAAAGGGTGGTGCCGTGCAACTCACGATTATAATCACAACTTGTGATTATTTTTAAATAAGATAGACTTAATATTATGAGTAAAGAAAAAAAGAAAATAATAGTGAAAGAGATGGACGTCCCTGGCGCTGATTTCCTAAGAGAACCACCACAATATAATAGAACCTATAGAAATATGGGTTCTGATGTTGAATGGTGGGTTGAAACACGAGATAACAATGTAGACGTGCTAGTTAAAGACCCTGATGGCATCGATATAGATGTTCTTCGTTTTAGCTATGATCAAGCAGAGAAGCTCCTAAGTACCTTAAGGTATTTGTTGGAGGAAAGAAAAATTCAAGATGAGTAAGGAATTAAAATGGAAACAAAAGACCCAAAAACATTAAAAATGGATATGAAAGATCTAAAAACATTAAAAATATGCCCAAGTGATAATTGGGAAGCGGGAATAAGGGGATGGACTCACCCTGAGGAGCCTACAAATGCAGAAGCATGGGGAATATACTTTATAGCTCCTTGGAAGCTTAATGCTCCTGATAAAGATAAACAAGAGCAGATTGAGAAGCTTAAGGAAGAAAACGGTAGGGCGTTCAAAGCATATTTTGAAGCAGATACCTATATGATGTTTGGAGATAAGACGGCTACCTTTTCTAAGCAAGGGCTAGTTGAATTTCGTGATGCGATTGATGAGTGCATTAAAATGTGGGATAGTTTTGATGAAGAGATCGATGAAAGAGCAAAAAAATCAGATAGACCTAGATCCTGAAAGTGTCGAAGAACTAATTGAAGCATTACAAGAAGTGCGTGATTTTCAAAAAGAAAAC
>NZAS01000076.1 GCA_002686195.1 Candidatus Pacearchaeota archaeon
GGCGGCTGGAGTGCAGCTACGCTAGCGCCTCCACTATCACCTACTACTGATCCTACACTCATTTCTAGAAATCCTCCATATCAAATACCTATGCTTCTCCTGCCACCGGACCCTCTAACAGCTTCTCTATCTGAAGCTCTCGGTGAGCCTTCTGTAACGCTTCCGTAAAATTTGCCACATCAGATGCCCGCATCTCCTCGAGCATTTTCCACAGGCTATCATTTTCATCCTGCAGCCTAGATATCTCATCTTCTAATTTATGTACATGTTTTTCAAGTTCCCGATTTTTTTTAAAGATCCCTAACATCAAACTCCTCCGTATCTTCCGGGTGGCGATATGTAGGTATTTTTTTAGTAGTATTTTCCGGAACATGCTGCCGGTCTAGTCTTGCATGCAATTGTTCAATATCATTTTCAATGATATTGACTTTAGGCTCTAAATTTGCCAACTTAGACGTAACATTCTGAAACAGTTCATCTAGGTGCATCCAGCTTGAGCGCCGGCTTTCAATTATAACACCGGTGCATAATCCTAATATGAATATGGCTAACACCGTAACAGGTATCATGAAATTAGCAGGAACAGCATCCATTTATTATAACTATATGGCAATCAATAAAAATATAAATTACCTAGGCCTGGGTGCCTCTAGAGGGTATTATCCTCGCATCTTTCTAGCTAATGCCAATTGTTTTCCAACGTTGTCAGCAGTAACGGTATCACCCTGATCAAGGGCCTGTTGGCGTTGTTGCGTTAAGTCCTTAACCTGATCAGCCATCATCTGCGCTTGATCATCGCTATCGCCAGTAGGCGTATCAACACCCACATCACCTATGCTAAGGTACCCACCACTGTCTGAGCTCTTTTCTTCTGGGGCCGTGTAACCAACCACCTGTTCAACTAGGGCCGCTCTAACCATTACCCGAAGCTGTTGTTCTGTGATTTTTATTGTCGTATGCCTTCTCCGAATTGCTTCAGACTGTGTTTCAGTATCGCCCCCTGATTCGCCTGGCATAACCAGCTTTTTTTGGCGTGCCAAGAACCTGGTGGCAGCAGAACCTAATGCATCAATAACCAGCTTTGCTCCACCAGCTATTTTCTTTGCAGCATCCCACCAGGGCTTCACCCCAGTAAAGGCCCCCGTGAGCTTTTCCATGATACCGCTAAAAGCTTCTCCGGCCAGTGCCTTAAGTTTCTCAGTGATTGTATCTTTGATCCATTCCTTGACAGCGTCCATCTTGCTGCTAACGCCTTCAGCCTCACCCAGGGGTGCAGCCGCGGCATCGAAATCGCCACCGATTTTTTCTTTGAGCTCATCAATCCAGTCGCCAACCTTCTCCCACAGCCAGTGTAGGCCGATAGCCAGTCCGGCAAATCCAATGACTCTTTTCCACCCATCTAGACTCTCGACTTTTTCTCCAGCTGCGGTCAAGGTGTCTAGGCCCTTTTGAGCCCATTCAGCAAAGGTTGGCATGCCCCACTTTGGTAAATTTTCGACCAACCACTCTAACGGTTTTCTGATCTGTCGGAAAAACCAGTTGATGCCTTTCTTGGCTACGGCGCCCGTGAATGATTCAATCTCCTTAGCTCCGCCTTTGATGACCGTCCACATGGCTGAAAGAATGCCCCATGCTTCCTTACCGAACTTCTTGATGCCATCTGCGGCACTCATGAGTTTTTCTTTACCCTTGTCGTACAGCTCACTCCAGAAGCCTTCAAAGAGCAGCTGCTCTTGCAAGATTCTTTTTTGAAGCGCTGGGGAGTAGGGATAAGATTCATGAAGAGGCAACCTTATACCGAGAACACCTGTAACATAAGAATGCTCAAATACGTATTTGGGATACTTATTATTACGCAGGTACATGTCTTGATACATAGAGTTTATTACGCAGGTACATGTCTTGATACATAGAGTTGTGCAATTCTTCTTTAATGATGTACCTTAATTGACTTAAGCCATTTTTATGTGTAGTCGCCATTAATGAGCGCATTTGTAAATTCCTTCATTGTCGCCAGTGCCACCTTCCTCACCCTATTGGTGAGTTCAGCTTCCATATCCATAGAAGCAGTCTCAACCTGGTCTACCCATATTGCTTTTGCATCTGAGGTACTCAGGTCTTCTGGCTTCATCGAGGGATCTCCAGGATCAAAAGCTTCTCGCTCTCCAACAGCCCACTTATCGACCAGCTGTTCGATATTGGTCCAGTCAACGCGCGGCCAGTGATGTTCATTATCGGATGTAGGTTGAGCCTCCACCTGTTCTCGTAAGAGCCTAGCCTTTTCTTCCTTAATGATCTTCTTTAATCGTCTCTTTGTAACTCTCATTTTAATTGTGCTCCCATGGCCGGCTAGCGGCATATGCTCGTGCTTCTGACTGGCCGGCCTTATATCCTGCCATATATTCGGAATCATCCAATTTAGGTTCCTCTTCTAGTTGCGCATCTTCAAAGCCCAGGTCATAAAGGCTGGGCTTAGCCCAGTCGGCCTGTTCTAAAAGAATTTTTCGTTTCTCTTCTCTAATAATTCTTCTAAGTTGTCTTTTGGTGATTTTCATTCTAATAATTCTCCACGAATGAGCTTAAGAATTTAAGCACAGCGTCTTCTCCGATAGCTGCTGTTGCTTCGGAGATGGCTTTCTCCAGTTTATCATATATAATGTCCGCGGAGATGGCGGCTTCGACGGATCCCGGCGCCGCGGCGGGGAAAACCGCGTCCCATGGCTTATTTGGATTTCCACGATGGGACTGCTCCACAAGCCGTGCGCGCTCTTCTTTGATTATTTTTCTGAGTTGTCGTTTGGTGATTTTCATTCGCTTACTCCCCCCACAGTGGGATTAAATTTTGGATCGTCGCTTCGAAGATCTTCCAAGACATCATATAAAATATCTGAGGCTTCAGAGAGACTTGCCGAAACACCCAGTCGATCCGAAGGGGAAGCTGTCATTGCGCCCTCCAAGTGTTCCAAGGCTTTACTAATTTTTTTATCTAAGGAGAACCCTCCACCCTCTCGTAAAATCTCTTCTTTAATGATTCTCTTAAGTTGTCTCTTTGTGATTCTCATTCTAAACCTCTCATTCCTGCCTCATAGCCAATACCGAATGCCTCATCGCCAGGCAGCGCTCCAACATCTCCCGTAAATGAGAATTCCTCTTCTCCGGGGGCGGCATCCAACATGTCTTGAAGGTGATCAATAACAGCCTGCACTGTGGATCGTTGACACGATGTCCCTGCCATCTGCATCACAAGACTAACTCCCATGTCGACCAGATCAGGATTCTGCGACAGAAGATCTCTGACAGCATTGTAATCTGCAGGTACTGGAACATTGGGCCGGCCGATATCAGCCTGTTCAATCTGCACTGGTACTGCTGGAGCTGCTTCGATACCGCATGCTTCACGAATAATTCTTCTTAGCTGTCGCTTGGTAATTCTCATTGTTAGTCGCCTATTGTTAGAACAACATCATCTGTGAGTGAAAGATCAGACTCGACGTCGACAGACTCTTGAATAACTGCCACCTGTGCTTCTAGCATCTCTTGCAACGCCTCGGCCTGTGCTACCATCGCCGCAACCACTGGAGCCTTCTCTGCAACAGCATCACCACAGTTATGACAAAGTTGAGCGGCATTTTGTACAGATTCAACCACCTGTGCTAGTGATCTAGATGCCACTTCCATCTCCACCAGCATATCCTGTTCTGATGTTCCACTTTCCATAAGAGAACTGCCCATGGTGGAAATAACCGGTTCAGCAGCCACTGCCACATCGTCAGTATGTGTTTCTCCACAATTTTCCAAAATTCGACGCTTCTCTTGTCGGATGATTCTTTTAAGCTGCCGCTTTGTAATTCTCATTCTAGTATCTCATTTCCATGATCTCGTCTTCTACCAGCTGGCGGAATCCAGCAAGGATCATCTCATATGCTTGCTGATCATCAACGCCATCTTTTCTAGCTGCGTCCATCGCATTATGAAACATGCTGTCCATAAGTGATCCTAGCTGTTGCATCATCTTGACATCAAAGTATAATCCGGTCCCCCGATCAGCCGGAGACTGTCCCGCTCCTGACGAAGAGCCCCAGGCTTCAAACAGCCGAGCCTTCTCTTCCTTTATGATTCTTCTAAGTTGTCGTTTTGTGATTTTCATGTTTTCATCCTAATTGATTAAGTATAAGCATGACAGCTTCTACTCTATTGAAATAATCATCACCAGGGTTTCCGTTCATAGCCGGCTCGTTCATCCAGTCATCTAGGATTCCGCTAAGAAGCCTTGCAGCATCTGCAGCTTGACCAGCACCTGGATCCCTCTGTTCTGGAGTTGACATTTGCAAGGCCGACGGATCTCTATCTGGAAACATGTGCTTCGGATAGTTTGGGTTGGCCTCGATGAGCTTCGACTTCTCTTCTTTAATGATTCTTCTTAACTGTCGTTTGGTAATTTTCATTCGTTTGGCGTCCTTGATTTCCATGCACGATTACCGGTATAGCCACCCTGGGTGCGAGTCTGTTGTCTTAACTTTCTATGCGTTGCTGGGTCAGGCCCATGGAACGGTGGATCTTTTGGGGGAGCTATTGAAAGCTCATCGATTAAATCCTCAAATTCTTGAGGCGACCAGTCACCGGGAACATTATCTAAGACATCATCTTGTAACAGCTCACGAATTGCTGCAGGTGAGTGACGTAACCCCTTATCCTGATGATATTCCTGTGCCTTGTGGGTCAGAAAGTTTTCAACATCCTCACGTGACATCTCATACGCTTCCCTGATAATCCTTCTAAGCTGTCGTTTGGTGATTCTCATAGTGTCTTACTCATTCCCACGTTGCACCTGCCCAAACAGCCCTTGCACGAACAACATCCACAGCAGCAACAGCAGTGGTTATCATTGAAGAGGTTTCGCAGTCTATGTAAAAAGGCTTTAAACATAACAAAAAAGAATCTTGCTCTTGTAGGACAGTCATGGCAGGTATCATGGTTAAGTATGATTCTCTAGAGCAGATGTCTGAGACTTATTGCACTCATAGAAAACGTCCCTAGAATGATCTGGCGTGGCTGTTTAAGGGGAATACACATTAATTAATTTAAAGTTTCGTAGAGGGACACACAGACATCGTCTGAGTGATACTTATAAGTGAGATCAAACGCCATGGCCCTTTTCTCATGGCACGGATTAATGAGGAGATGATTGTATGATTCGTAGATTGCCTGAAATATTGTCAATTATTACAGCTAGTTGCCTTATATTTTCGGCGACTGGCTGTCCCACGCAGAGCGAGATGCATGTTAATAAAGATGCACCGACGCAGACGACACAGCATTTTAGGACGAATCACACAACACCCCGCGAAGCGGTTCGCGCGACTCAGCCCCCAGAGGAATTTGGCTGCGAACGAAGCCTAGACGACAGATAGGAAGACGCCCGCCGCGTGGCAGGTCAGCCACGCCCGCGGTCGCCCAAGACAGAATTACAGGAGGGATAAATTATGCTCTCCCAAACGGTTCAAGACTTCCTTAAAGTCATCGTCAGTATAACCAGGATACTGCAGGGCCCGAACGGTCGTATTCCGACGATACCCATCAACCCCGCCATTCTCTCCTTCGGACAGCCGCCGAATCATACTCATACTATTTCGATACATGACCATATTAACACTGCGCATGCGCAACATGTGACGGACCAAGCCGTCCACGTCACCCTTGCCCACAATCTTCATGATAACACCTCCATAGTACTATTATAGAAAAAGGGCCCTAAAAGTTCCCAAAAATTTCCGAGGAGAAATTTGAGAGATAGGGCCCTTCCATATGAGAGTTACACGCCGAAATTATAATCAAGGAACTCGGTCTCGTTCAGTGCGGTAAGGACTGACAGGAAGAACTCGTTCGAGTAGCCCGGGTAGTTATAGGCCCGACAGGTGGGCTCGGTGTCAACAGGCAACAGTCCGTCCACACAGATTTGGGCCCAATCTTCCGGAGTGAACCCCAGCGGACCACCATCTCCTCCTACTGCCATGTCGCAGTACGAGTACATGGCCTCACGATACAGGCTGGTGTTGAACATCTTAAGCTGTTGATATTGTTCAACAATTTGCTGAATGTCACTTATGCTGTAGTTATACGGATTCAATCAACTCTCCACGGACACGAGTACTTAATTGGTTCGCTGCGTGCAGTATTATTACGATACTTGTCGGCAACAGTGTTGGCAACATCTGTTTCGGTCTTACGACTGCGTAACTTCCAAATAACTGGGAGGAACGCAATAGGAATTAAACAGCCCAAAACAACACCCCAGAAAGACGCGTCCGGGTCGCCGAGCCCTGCAATACCATCTGTCATTGTGTTGACAAACATAGCTGTGCCGGCCGCCANATANGTCGGNTCNAGNTTAAAACGCGCCAGNCGGCNNCCCANTGCTCCGTCGGGGTCCAGACCCATCAACATGAGCAACAGCATGGGNCCGTTATCCAACAGGCCAAAGACACCGTTCTGGACATAACGTAGAGCCAAGTAAGCAGCTAAGGTTAGGCCAAACCAAGCGAAAATTTGCTTTCGATTCAAGGGGTTAGCTCCCTATGATATAAGAGTTAGTCGATACCGTGCAGTGTGGCAACTCGAATGCCGACACAATTATCAGGTAGATCAGTCAGCTCCACCGGGTCGTCATCAAAGTGACATGTCGACCCCAACTCGGAGAGCTTCTTGCGTTTCATGCCGGCACACCAGTGCACACCTGCTAGACGTTCAATACTGTCGCCAAGGTGTTCACGGAGGAACGGCAAGATCGCAGGTTGACCGCCGGGAAGGGGGTCGCCCTGATTATCCATTACGGGCCCCATCCGAGAGGTGACCACATGAACCTCATTGTCCTTCTGAATATTCTCAATCAAGCGGTTGATCATCAGGAGATTTGGGCCGACGAACTTAAAACACTCATCCTCGTGATCCCATCGTGTCTGGGTAAGTGTGTCATCAAAATCAAACGTTATTACGGCCATGTTGCCTCCTCCTGAGAACATTATACAACGGCTGTCCCCATCTTGCACCGCTAGCACTGCTAAACATACAGTTCAATCCAATCCTGTCCCACTGTCTCAAGGACTCCGTTCGGCCAGAGAACCTGATAGAACGGTACCGACCAGTCTCCCCCATCGGAAGTAGGGCCCTCGGTCGAGATGATAATGCCCCCAAAAAGTTCTAGCTGATCCTTCGGCCAGGCAGGGTGGTTGTTATTGCCCCGGACTAGATCGCCCACCTTGAACTGATGTTGTACTGCAACCCTTTGATACCATTCATCTTTTTTGATATCGGGCGATTTGAGCTCTTTGCCCACACTGTCCCAATAGTCACCGTAGAGAGAGTCCTTTTTCTTAATGTACTTGCTGTAGGACCTGTTATTCAGGCAGTACTTGTCTAGGTCGACATCACCGAATTTGATGGTGTGCTTCTGCTTATCGGGAAATAAGTCCTTGTGTTTCAAGTCCCAATATTTTAGTTGCTTCTTGCCCTCTAACTGTTTGATTATATTGAGCTTTTTTGTGTCTATGAGGTCATCGTACGACATGTCATCCCAGCATCTGTAGTTCTGTCGGATCGAAGGCCATCGTCACCCCGGCCTCATCCACACAGACGACGGCACCTTTCGCCTGCGCATTGGCGCCTGGAATATGCCTGATCACGTGCACCGAGCGTCCGGCGAGGTGTGGCGGTTTTACAACTATCGCTGAAGTTCCGGGAGTTATCTGTTGTCTATGCTGCCGCTCTGGTGGATTGGCACTGTCTGCATGACTCGTATCGGGACTATGTGTGTCTTCCCATCCGGCCCCAAGATCACGAGCTTTACGTAGCCTGTCCTGGATATCACGTCCACTACTAGATATTTCCAATCGTACTGCAGGCCCGGCAACAGCAGGACCTTTTCTACTGCGACTAGCTGTACGAGATCGCCCCGGCGAGGTGGAGCTTTCCCTGTCCCCGGTTTTTTGTTTGGGTCCAACTTTATTTCCGTCCGCAGCCCAACTCATGTTTTTGAGGTACAGAGGGTTATAGTCATACAAATTAGATGTCATGTTAAATTAGTATCTGTGTGTGTCTGGATGTACATATATATTACAGTTTTTGTGTAACGGTAACAAAAAGCTCCCGAAAATTTTCGTAGAAAAAAATACACGACCTTAGCCCCGGTCCCCCGGGCAGGGTCCCACTGAGTATGCAGAGGGGCCAGTAGAGGGGCCCGTGAGGCGCCCACTTGAGGCCTACCCCAGAGGGGCCTCGTCATCCCGCAGCATGCCTTCGGGAGGGGGGTCGATATCACACAGCCACCGGTACTCGGGGCTCCCCTCCACCCAGGCAACCTCGACCTCACCCAGCTCGTACAGCTCTAGCAGCCCTTCAGTCACTAGTGCCAGGTCCTCGTAGCCGTGTGCGCGCTGATCGTTAGCTCGCTTACGCAGTCGGGCAGCTGTCCAGTCCAGGATCATTTGCGCTGCTTTCCCTTTCGGCGTCTGCGCCCGTTAATAGGCGTCTCGTCTAGGGGACGTCTGGGCAGCGACCTTGGTCTTGCAGGGCTTTCGTTAGACGAGCTCAGTGGTGGTGTCTGTCCTTCCTGGCCAGACCATTGACCGTTGGAGTACGTCCTAGGACGATCCTTAGGCACATAGACTCTCACTACATCTCCTTTGAGGGATATTCTGCCCCTCCACAGTTATTATTATAATCCGCCGGCAAGATACTTGCACTGGCACGATAGCTTTAAATATTACGTACTGTAACCATTCACGTAACTAGTTGAATTGATTGATCTTTTTAACAGCCAAAAAATAATGTACCGAGAGCCATGCCCCAAAAGAACGACCAGAAGCCGACCTCGACCGGGCGTCGCTCAACATAGACCACACGGGTCTCGGGCANNGTCTCGGGCACCTTGTTATCACAGCTACAGCTAGCGCACTTCTTATTATCGCAGCCCATTGCTCTCACACTCCGTAGAAAAATCCCAGAATCAGTATGCCGACGAATTGGGCAAAGAGGAGGAGGGTCTTCAAGCCGTCCATGGCGATGTCTCTCTTACTCATCTCTGCTCCTTGTGTAAGTGCGTGGGCTTTTCATGACCCACCCGCGGTTGTCCCAACATGTCCGCTTCGTGTTCCACCTGAATATGCCGGGCTAGCCACGGTCCAGGATTTGTTCACCACAGTGCATGTCATTAGACGGTACCACCCACGCTGACGGGATTTGGCTCATAACTGGTTGATCTTAAAGATCTTTTTGGTACGCCCTGCAGGATTTGAACCTGCGACCCTCGGCTTAGAAGGCCGATGCTCTATCCAGCTGAGCTAAGGGCGCTTAATTTTGGAAGGGTTACTAGCGGTCCGCTCGGTACCACGGTCACCTCATTTACTATAACATTATTAGTTACCTGATTCCATTGCTGTTAACAGGCTCATTGGGACACCGGCATGCCCCTTTGACTTTTCACTTATTTAAAACAATAATTTCCGTAATTTATCACGCCGCTCGTGTTTTCCATGAATCAAGCGCCCTTAACCTGCACAAAGTGTAGACCGAGGGCACCAATTGTACATGACTTAAACGACCCGCGGCCTTTCACCTCCTCACTTGGAGAGGCCGCGTGCCTCGCGGACGATCTTGACCACCTCCTGGCCGAGCTCCTGATGGAGTGCCTGGATGTTGGTCAGCTTCTGTGTCTTGCTGATCGCGTTCCAGAAGTAGACCAGCTGCTCTCCGCCGCGCGCCTTTGCGAACGCCGCGGCATGCTTGGCTTCCTTCTTCTTCCAGTCGTTGTTCTTGCTGTGCTCAACCAGCTTATCGAGGACGCCGAGCGCCTCGGATGCCTGGAGCTCCGTGATCGTCTTCTTGTTGATGCTGCCGGAGAGGACGTCCTCGGCCGAGATGACCTTCTCGTACCGCTTGATGAACTCGGTGTAAGAGATGGACGCCTCCGTGCCGACGAACCCGGTGGCCAGAGCGTAGATGCCCTCAGCGCCGGTGCCAGCCAGCTCAGTGGGTGCCATTCCCATGTGACGCAGCGACTCATCCAGCCGATGCCAGCTAGCCGGAGTCGGGAGGACAGTGCCCGGCTCGCACGTGCCCGGAGCGACCCGCAGGTGCTCGGGGTGCTGCCGAATGAAGTCGATGGTGACCGGGTCGATTCCGGCCGGGATGGCCCAGTCGATCCAGTCCTGATTGGTGGGGTCGAGGTCGATGACCCAGAAGCGACGCAGCAGCGCCGGATCCATCTCATTGACGTCGTATTCCGAGCCGTGATTGACGGCCGCGTAGACCCGAGTCTCCGGGTGGAGCTTGTAGGGGTTACCGTCCGCGTCGTTGCCGAGCTCACGGTCCAGAACCAGCTGGAAGAAGCTCTGCTGGACGCCGGGCAGGGAGCGGTTAAGCTCATCCAGCATCAGCACAACCGGCTCGCGGCAAGAGCGCACGAACCAGGACGGCATACAGAAGGTCATGACGCCAGTCGACTTCATGCCCTCGATGTCAGGATAACCACCAACGTCGCCCTCGCTCATGGTTGAGCCGCGCACGTCGATAAACGGAAGCCCGATCTCCTCCGCGCACTGCTTGGCGAGGTGGGATTTGCCGACACCCGTCGGGCCGCGCATCAGCACGGCAATCTCAGCGGGAAGTTTCGGGGCCAAATTTGTGAAGGTCTTGATGTCCACAGCGTCTCCTCTCCGGACTGGTTGTAAGTAGGCGGGCTCTTTGTCCCCGCACTATTAGTATACCTCAGCACGGCACTTTTTGCACCGCGCACGCACCTTTTTTATGGTGCGATAAAACTTTCTTTTTGTGCGCTGAAATCATCGTCGTCGTCAGCTCCGAGCTCAGACTTGTAGGCCCAGTCAATCGCCGCCGCCGGGCCGGTACCACGCGGACGGGTACCGAGAATCGCCATTCGTGTCAACTTTGCCAGCACGAGCTCATACGACATCGGATCGGTCTCTTCAGTGCACACCATCGCCAACAGGCGCGCCACGTCTTCTCGAACTTCTGCTTCTAGCGTCATGGA
>NZAS01000077.1 GCA_002686195.1 Candidatus Pacearchaeota archaeon
AATCTTTCTTTCTTATTGATGAATAGACTACCTAATGTTCCATCCTTCCGAACCCTAAACAATTTATATCCAACCATTGCTATATTCTCCTAAAATGGAACCTCTTTATTGATCCATTCTCTAATACGTTCTGCTGTTTGATATTTTCGGCCATAAACAATTCCCCATTGAGGAATTCCTCTGGCATCATTACTTCAAATATGTGATGTGGTTTGTGATAAGGTTTATCTTTATTTTCAGCAGTTGGGTGAACTTCAACAATCCAAGATATGTATTCATCTTGACCCGTATACTTAAAATTTCTCATATATGTATACCATGAATTTTTTGAACCAAAATTTGTGGCATTTCGAGTGAGATGCCGATACTCAAATAAAGGATCGTAATTATGTGCAATCTGCATCAATTCTTCCTTTAGAATCGGGTTGTCACGTTCCCAACGTTCCCTATACGTAAGACCATCATAATTGTTATAAGTGTAATTCCAAAAATCCTTTTCATTACTATCTGGCATTATTATATCTCAATTGTTGTTTAAATAAATCTTCAAAATGCTTTATCGCAGATGCATCCAACCCACTGGTATCAGTATTATTTACTACAATGGTTTTATACCTTCTATTGTACCCTTCTTCCATATAAAAATCATGAGTTCCATTATAATATGCTATATCTTCGGGTGTCATAAATGCCAAGAAATCATCATCTGGATCATCTGGATCACCACCAGCATCTATAACCCATTGCCTAAAATCAAATTTCACAACATGAACTTCTACGATCTCGGTATCCACTAAATCAATTTCGTTCCAATCACTATCGTGCGAACCACTTAACAACTCGATTACTTCACTGATGTGTGGCTTCCACACCATAGTTTCAACTAATTCCATGTATCGTCTGATTGCATACCCCTGTATTTGCCTACGACTAGCAGTTCTCTCCAACAATCCAGCATCCCTAAGTTCATCATCTTCTATCTTTTCTTTACGTCTATCAGGCAATTCCATGTTTAGGTAATCCCAAAACTGGGCTCGGAAATTAAACTTCTTCCGAATCTCGATCATTATCTTTGACCTAACTGCATGTAACTTACCTAATAACGTTTTCTCTATATTAGAATCCTTAGATACTTCGGCAATCTGGTCGATGTCTATCCATCTCCGACCTTGATTATCTACCCTTGTGTGTAAATCATAATTAGATTCAAATACTGGATACCCTTCCAGCACCACTGCAATACCACCACCAGCAGATACTCCCATTTTGACAACTGATGCAAACCGAGTCTTATTCATAGTGGCAATTTGCTTACGTGTACCAAGCAAAGGTAGTAAATCTTCAAACCCCTCAAAATCGGTAACATGAATAGACCGAACCCGTTTCTTTTCTGATGTCAAACGTGCAAACATCATTTTGCTGATAGGCAATGACACCCTGCCATCCAGATTGCTGAAGACCAAATCCTTGACTGATTTGAGTCCATATATTTCGTTTAGGTATTGTTTAAATGTTCGCATAGTTGGTATCCTCTTTCAGATTCATCCCATCCTATGGGATCTAGTTGATATTGTGAATCCTTTTGTCTAATTCTTTTTACCCGTATTCTATTACGTTCTTCCTCAGTCATTTCTGCATGAATTTCATCTTGTTCAACCGTTAAATCACTAACAACAGCAGTAACCCTGCCAATTTTCATCAAAATAACAAATGCCGATGCAGCTGATGCTCCACCGACACCCATTACTAATTCTTCCCCTACTCCCTCAAATTCAGATAGGATAGGTAGAATACAAGACAAAAGACTTCCAATTCCAGCATAACTATGCCAATCTGCCTTATGAGTTTCCTCAACCCTTTTCTCCATATTGGACATATCATACCCCTAGTTCTTGCAATTCTGCCAAGAGAAACTTAACAACAAAGAACATTAGTATCCCCACACCAGTTCCACCCCCAACTATTTCACAAACATTATCACCTAATAACTCCAAAGTATCAAAAGTAGCAGTTCCCAATATTCCCGTAACACCAATTCCAGTAATTCCAGATATTTGTGTTTTTTCCTTTTGGTGTTTTGGATCTGCTTTAACATTCCTAACAAGTTCTCTGTGTTCCTTATCAACAAACACACCTCATCCCCTAGTTATACTCAATATTTTCTGCATCTGGGCTTCAATAATTTGTTTCCTCTTGGGCCAATAAATGTACGGGTCATCAGATGACTTTGCCAGATTTTGTAATAAAGGTACAATCATTTTCTCCAGTTTATCAAATTTAGTTTTATTCTCGGCTTCTATTTCCACCTTTCTTTGGTCTAATTGTTCTGTCCACGACTGTCGTGTAACTGATAAAATTTCCTCTAACTTTGTATCTAATCCAGTTAAGTGTTGTTGAACAGTATCAGAACCTTCTACAACTTTGTTTATTGCTTCGGATTGCTGTTTGACGTGTTCAACTTCGTCTGCACTAGCAGTCGTGAACCCCCAATCAAACCCACTATCCATATCTAAATCAAACTCCATCTGCGTACTCCCCTTTGTAGTAATTTATTGATTCCATTAAACCCTTTGTCCATGTATCTCTATGTTCAATAAAAACCTGTGGATTATCGTTATCTACCATAATCAATACTACCAATTGTACAATTGGCATTCCCGTCCTTTCTTCCCACATAATAGAATATGCCGATGCCTGTTTGAAATAGTCATGTACCCACTCACGTTTTTTCTCTTTTCGTGATGTTTTAAAGTCAATAACCGACAACTTACCATCAAACTCTGCAATACAATCAACCCTACCAGCAACCCCTAAATGATCCGAATATAGTGCCACTTCCTGTGCATGAATATTATCCAACCTACCATCTAATGTCGGTTGAATCATAGTAAACATATCCATACCTAACGGATTATCGTTATATTGTCCATTCAAATTATTGTTCAAATAATCTTCAATAATATTATGCACCCTAGTACCACGTCTGGATGCCTGTGTCGAAATTTTGTTTGCTTCGTCAGTGCCAACTCGTTTTCTCCACTCTGCCAAACCCTTCAATTTATCAGGATTCTTACCTAACACAGTTGTAACCGATGGATAAAACTTTCCATCATCAACCACATAATGTCGTGAACCATTGATGGTCTTGGTTTTCATATCTCCAAGACCATCAATAGTAACATGCCTAAAGGTTTTCATTACTCTAAATTAAAGCAGCGACGAATCCACCCACGAATAAATTTTTCTTGACTATTTCGTTTGCCGTAGAAAGACCCAACGAACACTAAATTCCAATAGAACCCTGACCGTTCAACTTGAACTTCCCAAAGTTTTAAACCAGAAGATGCTTTAATAGTATTAGGGCCAATACCACCATCTACTTCTAAATTTCCACCTTTGGCATTGACAGCACATTGTAGAATCTTAACTGCATTTCTCTGACCATGATTAACACACATATCAAAGTAAATTTCACGGATTTCTTCGGGTAACTTCTCTGCTTGTGAAGGAATCCAAAATTCCTCTTTGTATAGTTCGATTGCCTGTTCTCTAGTAAATCCTTTTACATCCTCACTAGTAAATTCATCTTCAAGGTAATCTTCCCATACTGCTTGTGTCACACCCCAATTAGTTGCTCCACCCCTGTCGTCGGGATCATCTACAAAACCACCTTCATGTGCCAGTACAACCTCTATAATTTCTTCAAATGTCGTATTCATACTTTCTCCTTTAGTAATATGGATGCTTGGTGCTGGCCATACTGGTTCAGCATAATATTCGTCTGCAAGTTTTTGTAACGATGGACTTTCCTCTAAATGTTCCAACCACTGTTTTTCTGTCATTTGTCCAGACAACCAACAACTCAATAAATCCTTATCGGTTGTATCTGGAACATCTAAATTGTCAGGAATTTTCTTCTCAGATTTCAATACCAATTCCAATTCCTTTACTACACGTTTCACCACCTTTTCCATCTTGTTATCCATAACGACCCCCATCACCACCAGCATTTCTGTTAATCTGTGCCAAACGTTCTTGAACATCTTTCGGTGGTTTCTGTATCCCTAACTGTATTGGATCACCTATATTCACCTTACCAATAACAAGACTAATATCACCAGATGCTCCACATTCTGGGCATGGATTATATCTTGGAACATTTCTGGCATTAACAGTCTGGAATTCAACCCAAGTATGGCCACATTCTTTACACTTATAATCATAAAATGGCATTCCTAATCCTCATCATCATCGAGTCCAAAAGACTCTAAAACCTTTTCTAGTAATTTATCAATAACCCTATCCATGAATTCATCAGATTCCTCTAATAACTTCTCCATAACCTTATCAATAATTTCATCACCTTCTTCGATTATCTGTTCGATAACCTTGTCGGCAATCTTCTTGACCAATCCTCTTGTATTCAACATAGTTTATTCCCCCTCTGTATTTATGACATCCTCGAAACTGACTGTGCCATTTCCAATCTGAGAAACTACCTTACCAGCACCCTGATTTGCCAATTTTGCCGCTGCATCTATGTTATACCCTTCTGCCACCGCATAGGCCAGAACCGATGTCACTGTATCCCCTGCACCCGTCACATCAAAAACGTTCTGGGCATCTACTTCTATTTTACTATAACCAGCATTCTTCTGGTGTAATGTCATACCATCTGCACCTTCGGTCACTAAAATGTTTTCACTATCTATAACCCTACGCATTTCTGCAATCAAAACACTAGTATCNNNACCATCTATCTCATTCAATTCTAAAGATGCCTGACTANTCATAGCACACAAAGCACTCCAACACTCACGTTTNTTAGGTTTAAAACACCACACATCTTTATAATTCCAAAAATTTGCAAACTTAGGATCAGCAATTACCTTAGTATTATGCCGACTGACCACATGGTTGATAATAGACCTATTGATAACTCCATAATCGTAATCCGAAAAGATTACTACATCTGTGTCATTGGGTATAGTAGGCAAAAAACTTTCAAATACATTATCATTCTGCTGATAATCTACTCGCAATAACTGTTTTTGCCCTGCTAAGAAACGTGTTTTGGTAGTGGTTTTCCGACCCTCTACAATTTTGACTAACGATGTGTCAATCGACTTTTGTTTGAGCAATTTTAACAATCTCGAACCATTTTCATCATTACCGACTGCTCCCATCAATCTAACTCTACTGTCACTACCTAACTCAATTAAGTTATGAGCCACATTGGCTGCACCACCTAATGTATAGTAACTATTCTCTACATCCAAAATCTGTACTGGTGCTTCTGGTGATACACGACTAACTGAACCAACNTGATATTGATCCANCATNAAATCACCNATTACAAAAAAATTCTTCATATTATTTAACTCCTCTAATCATAACCCAAGTACTTGCTTCTGCCTTACTACCCATAACGGTAGCAATTTTTTTATCCCCGTATTTTTCCCTAACAACCCAATATTTCTTTTGCCGACCTATAGATTCCTTTCGGATGGTATAAGTCGGCGACTTACACAGTGAGTCCATATACTTACTATCTCCCTTTTTTAATTATTGTTGTTTGTCCATACAATGTGGACAAACATCTCTACCTTCATTTTTTAAAAAATGTTTTACGGTAAATTCTACTTCCTCTAATGGGATTTGAAATCCCTTTCTTGAACAACTATCATGTATATTCTGAACATACCATTGAAAAGGCATATTCTTAAATAATTCACCATAATAAGTCAAAAAACACTTATGTATAACATCTTGATGGCTGACGTATTTTGAATGGTGTCTATGATCTGCCAAATTACTATTTATCCTTTCTGTCATAAACTTCCAATGATTGCTCAAAATCATCACAAGTATAGGTGTACCTATCCAGTATAGTAAACAACTTACCATCTGCACTTCGTTTGCCTTTGGAACATTTTGCGTTGTATATCTTGATGCCTTGCTTGTCGAACTCAGTGACATGCGGAATTATGTGTTTACAATTCACACAAACTTTTTCCATTATTTTTTTCCTTTAGTGAAATAATCACACGTATGTTGTCTGCTTGGAATGTTATATAACTTCCCATCAACCTTGTTCTTATCGTTGCTACACTTTACACCCTGACCAACACCAACCAAAGCATATGTTTACAATTCTTACAGATTTTCTCCATATATATTATTCCCCCCAATCATTTCTTGCCATCCAGGCCCATGTAATAGTCACCAACCCAATCACTACCCAAACACCGATAACAATATTAATAATCATAATGTTACTTCCCTTCTATTTGTCCGTTTTCTTTTTCGGCAAACTTTCTACGTTTCTTGTTCATCTCTTTTTGTTTCTTGTCAGCCCGTTCTAAGAATTCCCGTTTCTCTTTCTGTAAACGTTGTCGGTTTTTCCAGTTCCAATCGTCTTGTCGTTGCCGAACTTCTTTCTGGGCCTGTTCTTGTAGTTGTTGTTCACGTAAGAATTCGGGTTTTACAGTACAACCCCCAAGCAAACCAACTGACAGCATTATTACTATTAGTTTCTGCATTTTTTCCACCTTTTTTTCCAATCTGAATAATCCCAATTATCCCAATTCCTTTTCGCAATATTCTTCATTATACAGCAAATTCCTTAGAATCGTC
>NZAS01000078.1 GCA_002686195.1 Candidatus Pacearchaeota archaeon
CACTTGCATTGAATCTTCACCTATTACATAGAATTTATCAGCATCTTTTACATACTGCCAATTATTTCTTTTTAAAACCTCTTCAACATCTTCTGCTTCTACCATTTCAACAAAAGCGTTTCTGATAATTTTCACATTAATATCGTCACCCTCAGAAACTTCTGACATTTGACAAAACATAGTTCCAATATCAAAGCCTACTATTCTATCTTCTTTTTCTTTTTCTTTTTCTTTTTCGCTCATAATAAATCTTCCAATTCGCCAATATTTCTATTAACGTTACTTTTTATTTTCTTATCTTCTGTTCTAACCTTAGATTCAGAATCCTTAGTCATTCTCTTAACCGTTTGTTCGTGCATCTTAAGAAGAGTCTCTGGGTCCATGTCTATTGCCTCATCATACTGAGGGTCTCCTACCGATTGATGTTGCGGCTGACCAGCTACGCCTGCGGGAGCATCTTTTAAATTTGTCAACAATGTTTGAAGTTGACTAATTATTATATCGACCTTTCCATCAGATTCTGAACCATCGTCGGAACCTCCGGTTATACCACTTGCAATTCTGTCCATATGAGATGATATTTTATCTTCTAGTTTTTTGCCGAACTCATCAAGATTCTTTTCAGTTATTCCCCTACCATCTGGTCCTAATGGTTTATCTGGAGCTTTCGCATCACCCCACCATGTGTCTTTTTTCATTACTCGCAAAAAACCCTTCTTTATGGCTGTTTTAAGGCTTTTTGACCTTTCTGCATCTGGTCTATCACAAACTTTGTCTAAATCTATACTTCTTTTCGGAGGAAGCACAAGCCTTAAGTCAGATATGCAAAGCTCTTTTTTTGTAACATTCATTATATAAAACATTATCTTTTTACCCTTGTCTTTGGATATGGCTGTGATATATTTTTATTTACATCTAACATATTCATCTTCTTGCATAATGGACAAAACCATCTTATTCTTTTTTCAAAAAAATTAATGTCAAATCGATCTAAGTTATCCTCTTTTGAAGACTCCTTGCAATGCTCACAAAATATATTCATCTAAAACCCCCTAAGAGATTCTATACTTAACATTACGGCTCCGACCTTTTTCTTGTATATATCTTCAATACTATATGCCTTCTTACTTGAAGATCTGCGAGGCATATTTAGTGACCTGACAACGAGTGCTTTAGACCTTTGAACTCCAACAGATGTATTCTCTAATAAAGCGTCATCAATCGTATCGGTCTCAATGGCATAAGATACTAAAGCAAAACGATATTCTGGCGAGAGGTTTGAATACTTGTTTTTTAAACAATGTATTTTTAAATCCCTGATATTAACCTCTTTTCCGTCGCCCACCGAAAACAAATCAACATATAATTTGATTATTCTTTTATCATTATCACTTGCTATATCCATAAGGTCAGAGAATGATCCTACAATGTCAGACTCCCTCCCCTCTCTAAAGGATTTCTTTCCAACCATTCCAAGTAAATTACACATCACAAGATCTGCTCTTAGATTGGTAAGAACTGATGCTAAAATACTTCTTGCAGTATTGTCGTCTCTAAATAAATCAGACAGTCCTTCAAGTGACTCTAATGCCAAATTTCTTGTACTATTTCTCAAGAGATTATCTTTATTCCCTCGCTTAACTCTCTTAGTTCCATTTTCAAAAGATTTAACAGCAGATTGAAACATAGATATATTTTTAATACCTTCGCCATTTGCAGATGACAGATAGCTGCTCAATATCCTTCTCCTATCCTCTATGGTCTCTTGAAATTTCTTTTTATTAATCTTATCTTTAAATCTAGGCTTATTCATAGCCCCAACCGTATTCCACGTGGGGACCCTATCTCCAGCCTCATCTAATTTGTAATCATAAAAAGTGTTTCTAATTGCCATTTCTAATTCATATACTTCCTGTGAGTTGCCACCACTTTCATTTTTATGCTTCTGTGGGTTATAATTATCATCTATCTTTTTAATCCCACTTACAAACAACTTGGCGAAAGCGTAATCTTCTGACACTTTATTAATAAACTCCCTAATAGCAGATATATCTCCACTATGTACTCCATCAATCATAGAGCTCTTTTCTTCAACGGGCAAACTTTCACTAAAAGAGTCTAAAGCCTGCTGAAATGGTATTTTAGATTTAAAATCAAAAGAACCACTGTCATTAAGTGGATCAAGAGACACTTCGTCTCCATTAAAACTAAAAGACACTAAATTGTCATTGAGTGTGTCTATTTTTAATCCAACATCAAGTGGGTCTTTGCCTTCCTTTGAAGACTTATCTATTCTTTCTGAAATAGCAGTCAAAGATTTACTATATCTATCCATCATACCAATAATTACCTCTTTGAATAAAGATAGGTCAGATCTTCTACCCCCTAAGTTTCTCCTATCCCCCTGACTCATATTCTTTACTTTTTGACTCATGTCGAAAATTAGTTTATTCTTAATAGTGGCTATCTTGGATGTTGCAGACCTTAGACCACTTTGTAGTCCTGGTAGATTGTCAATTATATTCTGAGTGTTTGTGTCCTTAATTAACTCACTTCTAATTCTCTCCAATACTTCGTCGTCAGTGAGATTTTTAGAAATCTCCTCATTAGCCTCTCTCCAGTCTAATATATCATCAACATAACTATCAGATGAAAGATCCTCAGAGAAACCGGCAAGACCTGTATAGCCGATAACATCGGACACATCCGTTTCACCATGTTCTTTGAATTTGGCATCAGTTCTCTTTTTGTTGTAAATAATCCTAGTTGTATTTGCGCAATAGCTAATAAGATCTTTATTTTTTGCATCCACAAGAGCAACGATAGCTCTTAATAAGTAGTAAAATAAAGGTCTAGGAGTCCCCGAACTATCACCTATAACTTTTAAATAAGAGCTTCTTATCTTTGTTGACGATGTTGTGTTGGTAATTCTTAAATACTCAGGCGGCAAATATTGAGGATAAATAGAAAAGAACGCAGCAATATCATCTTGCATTTTTTTCGCCCCAACACCTTCGCTCTTTAATATCGGAGTGTCTGATTTAAAGATTGCATTCTCTACCCATTGAAAGAAATCAAATTTCCTCTTATCTTCATCTTTTTCTAAAGAAAAAATTCTGTTTTTTCCAACACCAGACTTAGAGAAATCTATAATGCCGGTTTCATTAAACATAGAAAAAATGCTATCTTTTAATGAAAATTTTATATATTGATTCAATCTAAATAGAGTATCAGAAAAAGACGATACGCCAGATTGATCTGTCCAGTCTTGACCAAATGACTCTCTTTCAGAAGTAAAATTTTCTGGTGCAGACGATAAAAACATATCCTGGATTTGGTCGTCAATATCCTCTTTTGAAACATTTGACTTGGTCGCCACTTCATATATATTTAAAAGCAACGACGACGCATCGCTATCCTTGCCCTCTTTTAATAGACTTAAATAGCTAGATATCATTCCTTTAATCTCATCTAAAACAGAAGATTCCTGACTAGGTGAGGACTGTTGAGGGGAAATTATGGAATCATTAAATTGACTTTCGTCATCACCGTCATGATATAAATAATCATCCATCTCTTGAGATGTTTTTATTAATAAATTATTTTTAATATTGAATATATTTTGCATTTAACTAATGTCCTAAAAAGCATAAAAGATTGCCGTATGGTAATTTTTCAAAAAATATACGTCACTTCCTCTTGGATCTATACCTCTCTTCGATATTGGCTACGACCTCATGTCTATAGCACGATGTTAACGGAAGCTCATAGTACCCAACCTCATTCACTCCCTTTAGTCTATCAAGAGCATCTTCTAGTCCATTGTTCTCTGGAATATCAGACTGAAACTCGTCTCCAGTGCAAATAATCTTACTATTATGACCAAGTCTAGTTAAGACCATATGCATTTGCTCTTTAGTACAATTCTGAGCCTCATCTAATATTACAATCGTATTATCAAAAGTAACACCTCTCATAAAAGCAACTGGATAAGCAATAATCTGTTCATTTCTAAAAAATCTATTCAAAACAGTTTTTACTAGAAATTTTTCAAATATTATCTTAACAGGTGCAAAAAATGGATCAAATTTCTCATTTAAATCTCCAGGTAAATGCCCAAGCTGCTCTCCAGCACAAACGTATGGTCTCGTAATAACTATTTTTTGAGTACTACCAGTAAATAGTGACCTCAAAGAATATGCTACAGCTAATGTTGTCTTCCCAGTGCCTGCTGCTCCATGTAAAAATGTAACAGAATTATCTTTTATTACCTTTAAGGCTTCTTTTTGACTATCATCTAAAGGGGAAAAATCGATACCACTTTGAGATTGAGACTTCGTGGTCCTTGTCTTTCTCTTTTTACTCATATAATTAAGTCGAGGAAACCCCGTGACTTTAGTCGTGGGGAAGAATCGGCTTCGCTCCATTTTAATTGTTTCATTATTTTCATTTACTTTTCTACTTTTTCAATCTCCGTACGGTTTACTGTACGATAAATACTGTGAGCATCACATCCATAAGGCACAAGTCTCTTTTGAGACGGTAACGGTTTACCCGTAAGGGATATGGAAACGCTCAAAATCACCCCAGTTCGTCCACAGGACTCACTGGGCAGGCTGACGTCAAACAGCCAATCGTCTCCACTTGAGAGGCAAGCCTCGTGAATTTATTCGTGAGGTATTTGACTATTGTGTACTACTCTCTATCTATCTATTTGTAAAATAACAAAAGAAGGGTCATCTCTGTCAACACGAGAGACAACGCCCCCTAATACCGGTTTTAAATATCCACTAGGAATATCAGCAAACGTACTTACAACATGATTCCATAGTGATCTTTTTATTTTTACTTTTTTATTATTTGACAACTTAATTCTAATTAAAAATAAGTCTTTATTATATTTTTTCTTAATAGAGTCTGATCTTCTATTGATCTCATTCTGAATCAACAGCTGTTCCCATCCATTCTTGTCAAAATCATTTTCAAGGAAGTCCCTCTCAGAAGGACATAGATCATTAAATAATCTTTTTCTTTGAAAGATACTTAAAGGTCGCGTAAGTCTAAAATACTCTGCGTAATTGTTAAATATAAATTTATTGCTTTTACTCACCTTTCGCTCTTAAATCAGAAGCGGATAACCGTAGGTCGTTGTTGTCGACCACCCTGATTTCTCCATTATCCAATATAAACTTATTATTATCATCAATTGTTTCATCAATAAAATTCATAACCATATCGTTTGTGATAGCTACTGCTTTGCTCTGCAAAAATACAACCTTAAGATCCTGTGGTAGCTTTTGAATAATGGGGTGAGAATTTTGCAATATAAGATCCTTAAGCCTAGCACTGGGTATAAAATAGAATTCTACCTTTTCATCTTTAATTGCATTTCTTATTCTTTTTAATTTATCTGAATTAGACATTTTTTTAATTATTTATGATATGTGATTTGTATTTTACAGGTTAGACCCGCTAAATAGATATCGGAAATATCGAGATCTACCACCAGGCAAAGTGTATTCTGGTGTAACAATAGCTTTGGTGAGACCCACATATGGTCCAAACTTCTTAGCTTCAAGCATTGCAGTAAAATCTTTTTCATAATTTTGCTTTAATGTTTCAAAATTAGAAAATAACCCCGTTGCTTTCTCTGACCCTCCAAATACCTGTTGTGGTTCTTGGAACATCAAAGACATCATAAGCTCCCTAAGAGCATCTCTAGCTGCCCCATATAAAACTCCAGCAACATATCTCATTGGTACGCTATTCAGCGTAAACCTTGATGCTGGTGGATGAAAATTCATTAAATCTAAAGCATTTTGTAAAAATCTTATCAGCTGCGCATCATCAAACCATCTAAAATTATAATCGACATTAATAATGTCAAAGTCAGTCAATGGGCTATCAAATGTTACATTACCTTTAAAATAATTTATTTCAAATCCACTATTTATTAATTCTTGATTTCTATAAACTCTAACCCCAGCGGTTTGATTCCATCTAGGGAAGCTAAAATAATACATCCTGTTATTTATACTTGGCTTAGACTGCTCTTGATATACTGGAATGTTCATTGCTGGTCTTAAGTGGAATTCTAAAGCAACTCTTAAATCATTTATCATTCCAGTATATATAGAACTATTGTCTCCGTCATCTGAAACCACTAGTTCTTGCACAGATGTAAAATCGTCACCATTTTCGTCTGTATATGACCATGTTACCTCGTAAACACCTGCCGCTAAATCCTCTGGCATATCCCACTCAAAAACATAATAACCAGATTGAATCTTCTCTGGGATTCCACTGATCTCCACATCATCTATTGCGTCAACAACAGATATAGATATGTCATATACGTTTTTGGGCTCACCGTCGAAATCTGTAATCTTTAAAAATAAAGAATTATTCGTCCCTGGAGACAATACTCCGGCAAAATCTGTATTTGTATTATATTCTTCTGGCATATTATCTCGCTATTACTCTTACTTCATTACTAGACGCAGCCCCTCTAGTGGAAATTACCTCTATAGTATTATTACCAAAATCGTTAATATTGCCTCCTATAATATCAATAACTCCGCCCATGTTTGGGTGATTATGACAATAATAATACAGCTTGCTCGGAGCATTAGATGGAACTTCAAAAACAATGTAAGATCTTATGTGTCCAGTGTTTTTAGAATACACAACTCCGCTATTATATGCCGTTCCACCCTTATGAACTCCATCTGAAGACGTAGATATTCTCATTGGATGACTACTCCCACTATACCCCATACTTCCATTGCTCACATGAGATTGATCAAATCTATACGCCTTACCTCTTGTAAGTTTAATCTTTGGTTTAACCTTATCGTTTATCTGAAAAACATTAGAAGACACATTAGAGCTAGAAGGAACCACCTTGAGGATATAAGCCTGATCAACGTCATATGATAATAATTCTGGAAGATAATATGAACTATCTAACGAGTCAACCTCTCTCTGTAAATTGCTATCCCAATTAAATTCCGAAACATGCAAAAGAACATCTTGATCTACAATACTCACTGACCTTTGATATATTCTTATTATGTAAGATCCAGTAGCAAACGCGGAAGCATCAATCTCTGATTTATATGAATTAAATTTTCCCTCCATCAAAGGAATCGCTCCATCAACTATATCTGAAGATTCTATAAAAGCATTAGAAACTGAACTATACATGCTTAATGATTTACTTAAGATAACAGCATATAGTTCTAATCCACTGTCGTGAGAGTTATATAATATGTCTATTGTCATTATTTATTAGAAGAAAAACTATGTATTAAAGAACTATAAACATCATTTACAGTGTACTTTTCTTTTCTTCTTTTATAAGATTCTATAATATGGCAAGCGACACCTGCAACAACTGGAGGCACTGAGCTTGATCCAGAAAAGTTTACAAAACCAGCATTTAGGTCTAAAGATATGATCTTTTTATTTTTAAAATTTAAATAGTACTTTTTCTTACTAACGCCATCCTCATCTGAACAAGAGGAAGAACCGCCAATGCCACACGCAAACACCTCGTCGAACCTAGCTGGAAACTCTGCGTCTTTCGTTGCTCCCAGATCATTTCCAGAACTTGAGAATATACATATGTTATTTTCATATAACTTCTTTATTATGTCATGCAACAATCTTGATTTATATCTCAATCCCAAAGATATAACTACAATGTCAATTTTCTTTATCATACACCACAATAGAGATGACATTAAAGCACTTAATTCTCCATTGTTTTTTTCATCTAGACATCTAGCAAAATACATAGAGGCGTGTGGAGATATCCCAGTAAGTCCATTGACACCTGAAGATGCAATAATTCCAGCCACTGCAGTGGCATGACCTGTCTGATCATAAACCCCAGCACTATCCTCTAAAAAGCTCATTGCCCTTCTTCTGGAATGTGACTTAGAAAACTTATAACTTTCACTTTTAATCGCACCGCTATCGACAATTCCAACCTTAACTGAAGTCTTGTCACATAAGTCTATAGAAAAACCAAAATCTTGAGGCTTATAAATAATCTCTGATGGAAGTTTTGAAATACTTTCTTTAGTGTATTTTTTTTCAAAATTAATCCTGTGCATACAACACCTGAGTAGATACGTGCTGAACAAAAATATCCCCAAATATGTCTGGATTAAAGTCACAGCCATCTTCCACTAAAAAAATTATCTTCTTTCTTAAAAATGATCCAATAAAAGCATAAAAGATATTGTCAGTGACGATATTGGAGCATTTATTTACTTCATCTATGCACTTTAGTGGATCTTGCCTTATTGGTATGTGCCATAATTTACTTCCATCATTAAATATATTATTTTTTACTAGACTTCTTAAATTGTCATTTGATATTGCGGCTCCATTTCTTCCCTCCTTAGACCGAGATCTTGTCTTGTAACTTATTTTAAATCCCTCTCTATTCCAGTTTAATCCGAAGCACTCAAATATCATTTGCAACAAGTTGCCATCATATGATTCTTTAAGACAATAGTAATAAAAGAAATCCTTTACCAAATCGCTTGTAAACTTAATTGATGATCCGTCTATCTGATACCCAACATATTTATCAAATTTCAAATTCGAGTAGCGAGATAAGTTTGACAGCCTATCGTCAAAGCAATATACAATATCATATTTCACCTTACTTGCCCTCTGAGATACATTAGTGATACCAGGAACATGCAAAAGTAGCTTCCTACAAGAATCATCTCCACTTGAAATTTCTATATCACTATTTGGAAAATCTCTACGCAAAACTTGAACCACCGAAGATATGAGTATGCAGAATTTTTTTGTATCGTCAAATAGTATTAATATATCCATGTCTACAAATCTATCCTAGTTGGTCCAGATTCTGGCGCTCCAGAATCCTGCAAATCATCCATAAAGTCAGAAACAGAACCTCTCACTATTATATCCTCCTCTGTTTTTTTGTTACTTTTAATATCCTGAGAAATCACTAAGTATTCATCATGAGATAACTCCTCAAGATATCCCATTTCAATCATTTTTAAAAATTTATTACTTAGCCTTTCATATCTAGATACAATAGAAGTCTTGCTTTTTATATCATTGGAACTATTAAAGGTAAGCCCATCCATGTCGTCTACTATTATAATTTGATTTTGAGCAGTCCTATAGTAAACTTCATTATTATCACTTTTGGATGTTGTAATTTTTTCATCACCGGATCTCTCATTAAAAAGCAACTCGTTTGAGTTGACGCTTTGGATGTTAGATGCGTAATAATGAGTTTCATTGGGATGTCCAATTAAGTACTCCATTAAAGAATCTCTATCTACAATGTGGCAATTTTCTTGATTCACAAGTATAACTGAATTAGTTTTATTATTTGATAGTATAAGCACCTATAGCTCTCCTGATGTCTCTTGCAATTGCTGAAGCGCTGTATTCTATTTTTAACTTATTCTGCAATTTTTTATTTCTTCTTTTAGCATCCTCTAGATTCTCATAGACATATCTCATATTAGACCTTAAGTCATTAATAAAAGTGTCTGAAGTTAATTTGGGAAAAACATGATTATCCCAATAATGAACCTTCATCTTGCCTGGAGTCATTGGACACAGCTCGTCTGGCTCAACTAAAAAACTATTGTCATCGTCCATAAAATCAAGCATACCGCCATGTTTTGTTGAGATACAAGGAAGCCCACACAAAGAGCCTTCGGCAAAAGTCAGCCCAAAGCCTTCGCCCCGTGAAGGTAACACAAAACAATCACAGGCATTGTAGATCGATGGCATCGTCTTCTCTGGTATTAATTTGCTATATCTCGTGACGTGTGGGAGATCTTTTCTGTCAAATTTATCTATAATGTCTTGTATGTCGCTTTTTATGATCTCAGATCTATCTGGGTCATTTTGATATTTAGAGACTATCAATAAACTGACATCATCTTTAGAATTAAATTCCTCAAAGTATGCTCTAAGAAGTGCATCATAACCTTTCCTGTAACTCCACCCAAACACACTCACGAACACAAATTTATTTAATGAAGGTTCAAATTGATAAGGCTCAACATCTTCATTATATAGTTCAGAATCAATAAATGGATGTACCACTTTTATATTTGACGCAACTTTTTGTTCCTCTAGGACTTTCTTGCAAAAATTACTAGTAACCCATATATCGTGATAATTCTTAAATAATTCACCAAAATTATCTGGAACAGTTTCTGCCTCAACTGTGGTGTAAAGAATTCTCTTTTTACCAAAGGTTCTAGATTCGCTGAATGTAGGAATAATTGAGTCTATTTGTAGGTCAACCCTCTTTAGTCCTATTGTAAACTTACTTATTTCTTCTAATTCTGCTTTAGTAAGTTGGTATTTTGATTTTCCTGCAGAATCCAAACAGACCTCATATCCAAGACTGTGAAGAACTTTAGCTAGATTTCTATTTACCTTTCCGTATCCGGTCTGATCAAAGACATGACCACGAACAAGGGCTGTTTTTTCTCCCTCGGATTCAGGAACATCTCCTGGGTTTTTAGATTTACTGCTTTTAGATGAATTCTTTTTATCCAACTTTCTTTTTAAAAACATCTCGATGTTTGAGTCCCCATATTCAATTGGCTCTATAAGCCCCTGAATAATACTCATTTGAAATGCATTAGATTTTAATATTTGATTTGGCGATATTTCCCTAATTTCCTCATCCTCATAGGGAATGTGAACATTGATATCACCAAGAAATATCGTATTTTTTGATACGTTTTTATACTTCATATATGTTTTATCGGGAGATTTTTGAGTAACTTATTGTTTTAATCGTTTAAACCAATTTTTCATCATCTTATTGGAATTTGCTAAAATATCTGGATTATTTAAATCCCGTATTACCTGATTTCCCATATTGTTAATAATATCTTTATCTCCACCAAGCTGCTCTTGTTCCATCAGAGCCTCATGACGAGCATCTCGAAGCTCTCTTAGTCGCTTGTTGCGTCCACGTATACCATCATTCAACATCTGCATCTCTTCCTCAGAAAGCTTCTTAATACGCTCAGCAATGCGTCTCTTATTATCTAATATTTGATAAAAATCCCTATCCAACGTTGAATTTGCAATTACATAAGTAACATTAATATCTTCTTGGCTATTTATTCTATAAAATCTACCTAAAGATTGCTCATCTTGAGCTACAGACCAATCAAAGTCATTAACAATAACATCTTTTAAGATGTTTGGAAAATCCAACCCAGTGCCGCCAGCTTTTATATTAATTACAATCGCCATATCTGTACTATTTGGACTCTTGAAGTTCTCAACAATCTGCTGTCTATTTCTTTGATTCCCACGTATTTGAGCCACAGTTCCATCTATTTGGTATTTTTCAAGTATTGCCCTAAGTCCATGCGTAAGCAAATCAGCTGATTCATTAAAATTTGTAAATATAGCTACCTTTTTACCTTGAGACAGAACACTATCAGCTATAGCTAAAGACTGCGGGACTTTATGTTCGGCAACAGAAGTTCTAAATGCAGTCATGGCAGATATTGGAAGATTTGGATTTTTATATCCAGACATTCTAGACCTAACAGAATTATCAAGATCATGAGTATTAATAACTGCATCTTGCTCTGCAACGAACTGTTCTGGCATATCTCCGCGAATAGATTTTTTAGTTCTCTGGACATATACGCCCTGATCTAAAAGAATTTCCTTTAGTTTGTCCGCTGATATAAGCTTCTCCTTAACTCCACCACTGTCAAACTCGAATTTAAATTTACCATATCCTATTTTTCCTAGCTTATGATTAACTGCTACCATCTGATTGTATAAATCTATTGGCTTGTTTGCAACGATAGTTGCAGAAGCTCCCCAAACAAATGGAACATACTGAGATACTTCTTGAATATTAAACGTAGTATGATTAGATCTATGTTTTAAGTCCCCATTTGCATTTCTGTGTCTTGGGTTTCCATTTTTGACATTATGAACTTCGTCTAATATAAGAACATTTATATCTCCAGATCTAGCTTCTTCTCTTAAGTGATTTGTAACATCCTCTCTTGAGCCAGGTTTAGAAAATAAAGTATAACTCAATACTCTATATTTTGCATTGGAATGAGGATTGTCTGATATTTCACTTGGATCTACACCTGTTATCTTCTCTATTTCCTTCATATACTGCGGAACAACAGAATTGACAGTTACAACAATACATTTTCCTTTATCGTGTTTTATTCTCATATCTGCAGCTATAACACACTGAAGGGTCTTCCCCGTTCCGACTGAATCCCCCAGCAATGCTGAATTACTGCTATATAAAAATGATACGCCATCTATTTGTTGTCTGTAAAAATCTCCATCTGGAGTATCCTTTTCGGCAAAAAAAGCATCTTCATATGTCTTTACTGTAGAAACGAAGCTTTCAAGATCCTCAAATCCATCTAGCTTCCTCTTTTCTTTTATTTTCTCAATTACCCCATTACTTAAAAGTTTCGATGTAACACTTCGAAGCATGCTTACATCAAAGCCTCTATTTTTTAAAATTAATCCAAAATCGAACATATCGTTCATCGTTCCTCTAATAAACACTTCCCCACGAGGAACAAATTTTTCATCAGAGCATCTCATTGCATCATCGTCATTAATATCTTTTGTAAAACCAATAAAATTATATTTAAGAACATCCTTGAATTGATCGTTTAAATCCTCATCTATTCTTCTTCCAAAATATCTAACAGACATTAAACAATTATCTCATAACACTCTGAATCT